>CALJIF010000062.1 GCA_937974275.1 uncultured Flavobacteriales bacterium | reverse complement strand
TTTATCGGTTTGGATGTGAAAGGTGCGCGCATGTTTATCGGCGCAACTCAATGTGTTCAGCAAAACATTTCCAACGCCGCATTTCTCCGTACACGTATCGATTTCATCAACGCGATATTCGGTGAACAAGAAGTCGATGAGATCTGGATTACTTTTCCCGATCCTCAAAAGGAGAAAGAACGTAAGCGATTAACACACCCGCGTTTTTTGAAACGTTATGCCCGCATATTAAAACCGGGAGGCATTGTTCATCTTAAAACGGACAGTCTATTATTACACGAGTTTACCAAAGAAGTCATTCAGCAGGAAAATTTGATTCCTGTATGCGCGGATAGCGACGTGTACAATACATCACAACAACTGGACAGCGTATTAACGGAAATTCAGACCACTTACGAAAAGAAGTTCCGCAAGCTGGGAATGTCGATCACGTATGTCAGTTTTCAACTTCCGGCGGGTTATGGGGCTAATGAACCCATATTTGCACTCGATTATCGGGACGGAGAACGTTAACCCAAGGTAAAGGCTGAATTAACCTTCAGCGCCAAATGTTGCTTTTGCCTACCCCAGAGGTTTCCTCATTGTTAAATTTTACAATTTGATAACATTGGGCGGTTATTGATTTAACATAACGCAGGTTTCTTTGCGGCGTTAACTATTTATTACGCCAACGTTAAGTCATGCGCCCACTCCTCCTCCTTGCTGCTCTTGTTTGGTCAGTTACGGTTTCTGCACAAAATGTAGACACACTTACCAACAAACTAAAACTGTCTGACAAAAAAAGCTGGTACCAGAAAATGAATCTCCGTGGTTACACGCAAATTCGTTACAACCGTTTGTTGGAGACTAATCCGGACTTGAAATCGGATTTAGATCGTTCAGTGGGCAATAACGGCAGCGTATTAATTCGACGTGGACGATTGGTGTGGAGCGGAGATGTCCATCCGCACATGTTTATTTACATCCAAACTGATTTTGCGGTGACTGCGGGAACTGCATTGCACTACACAGCTCTGCGAGACGCGTATTTTGATGTGTCCATTGATACCGGCAAAGTATATCGTATCCGCTTCGGGCAAAGTAAAATCCCTTTCGGCTACGAAAACATGCAATCCAGCTCTAACCGATTGCCGCTGGAACGCGCCGATGCCTTGAACAGCGCTGCACCGGGCGAACGTGACCTCGGAGCAATTTTTATGTTTACACCTAAACGTGTGCAAAAACACATCTACGACCTTAACAAAAATTCACTTAAACACTCCGGCGATTACGGGATGTTTGCTTTTGGAGCGTACGTGGGTCAGGGAATTAACCGAGCGGAAGCGAACAACAATTTGCATGTCATTTCCCGCGTATCGTATCCGTTCGCAATTAAAAATCAGGTAGTGGAATTCGGCGTTCAGGGTTATACCGGATTTTTTACCATGAGCAAAGATCAGTTGTCGTCGGGAACGAAAACCAACAGCGATGCAACGTATTTGGATCGTCGTGCGGCTGCATCGTTTGTGTTGTATCCGAAACCATTCGGGATTTTGGCGGAATACAATATTGGTAACACCCCGATGTACAATGCTGCCAACGATTCCATTACCACCGGATATCTGGAAGGTGGATTTATCACATTGAGCTACTTTATCCCATTAAAGAAAGGCGGAGAACAATTGGTTCCTTTTGCACGAGCACAATATTTCGATGGCGCCAAGAAAATTGACACAGACGCGCGTAGCTACAAAGTCAATGAATATGAATTCGGTTTCGAGTATTTGATTTTCAAAAACTTCGAACTAACCGTTGATTATTGCATTTCGTATCGTAACACATCCGATAAAGCCAAAGAAAATAATGCACAACAGGGTAATTTTCTACGAATTCAGGTACAGTTAAATTACTAATACGCTAATTAATAGTACTTTAAGGGCGCCCAAACTAATAACATTAACTTAACACTGCACATGGGATACCAACCTAAATTTGACCCTGAACAAGATTATCCTAGCAATCGTAAACCGATGAGTTTTTTACAATTCCTCCTACCCAAAGACCGCAAGTTCTTTCCTCTGTTCGAACAAGCGACAAGCAATCTGGTTAAAACATCCAAGTTATTAGTTGAACTGGTTAACGTTGAACCTGAAAAGCGCAAAGAATTAATTAAGGAAATTGAGCACCTGGAACATCAGGGCGACAATTTAACGCACTTAATTTTTAATGAATTAAGCCGCAACTTCATTACGCCATTTGATCGTGAAGACATTCACGCTTTAGCTTCTGCTATTGATGATGTATTGGATTTCATTCATGGTTCAGCAAAGCGAATCGATTTATACAAGATCAAAGAATTGCCTGAGCCTATCGTGATGTTGGCTGACGTTATCTTGAAAGGCGCAATCGAATTAAATGTGGCTGTGCGTAATCTGGAAGACATGAAACAAATCATGTTGATCAAAGAATCCTGCGTAAAAATCAACAGTCTCGAAAACCACGCAGATGACGTGTTCAACATGGGCATCGCAAAACTTTTCGAAGAAGAAAAAGACGCGATTCAGATCATTAAGATCAAAGAAGTACTGCAGTCATTAGAAACAGCTACCGACAAGTGTGAAGACGCTGCTAATGTGATTCAGACCATTTTGGTGAAATACGCATAATACTCGTTACACACGATGACTCTACTTATTCTTATTATCGTACTGGCGATTGCGTTCGATCTCATCAACGGCTTCCACGATGCAGCGAATTCTATTGCTACTGTTGTTTCTACAAAAGTACTGACTCCGTTTCAGGCGGTATTGTGGGCTGCGGTTTTCAATTTCGTAGCGTTCTGGATTTTCGATTTAAAAGTTGCCGATACCGTCGCGAAAACCGTACACAGTGACAGTATCAACCTCGCCGTAATTTTCTCGGGATTAGTTGCTGCGATCTTCTGGAACCTGTTAACCTGGTGGTACGGAATTCCTTCCAGTTCTTCGCACACCCTTATCGGCGGTTTTGCAGGAGCTGCAATTGCTCACGCGGGCTCTTTCGATGTCGTGAATCAGGAAAGTATTTTCAAAACGTTCATCTTCATTTTCCTTGCACCGATTATCGGGATGCTGACCGCGTACATTATAACCGTGCTTATCATTCAGATTGCCAAGCGCAGTATGCCTTCAAAAGCGGAGCGTTGGTTTAAAAGATTGCAATTAGTTTCTTCGGCTGCGTTCTCCATCGGACACGGCGGAAGTGATTCTCAGAAAGTAATGGGCATTATCGCTGCTGCATTAATTGTATTCAATGCTCAGCAAATGGCGATTAATCCGGCACATACAGAACCCGGATGGACCAAAGTGCAGCAAACTTATGTCGACAGTAAAACCAACGAAAAAGTTGCCTTGCCGGAAGGTGTGACATACACTGCATATAAAGCAGAATACAAACAACGTACAGGCAATTCGTTGAAAGAAAAAATCAAACACATTCCTGATTGGGTGCCGTTGGTATGCTACACTGCAATCGGCTTAGGAACCATGATGGGCGGTTGGCGTATTGTAAAAACGATGGGCACCAAAATCACCAAAGTGACGCCGCTTGAAGGTGTTGCAGCGGAAACAGCCGGAGCAATTACATTGTATGGTGTTTCTCAGGGCTTAGGTGTACCGGTTAGTACAACGCATACCATCACCGGTTCTATCATCGGTGTAGGAATGACAAAACGTTTAAGCGCAGTACGCTGGGGCGTTACCGTTAACTTGTTGTGGGCGTGGATTCTTACCATTCCTGTTTCAGGATTAGTTGGTGCAGGAACTTATTTCATCATGCACGCCTTAGGTTACTAAGCGCAGTTTCATTTGTTTTAAGAACTTTGTCGCATGAGAAGCGACATTCAACTGTTCGATGACAGTGTGCACGGTTTTGAAGCTGTTGCCTTGGAAGTCTTTAGTTACCAGTTTAACAACAATGCCTTCTATCGTCGCTTTTGTGAATTGCAACACAAAATACCCGCAACGGTAACCACCATTCACGACATTCCGTTTCTGCCCATTGAGTTTTTCAAGCAACAAAATATTTACAGTTTTTCGCCGGAACCGGAAATCATATTCACCAGCAGCGGAACCACAGGCAGCATAACGAGCAGACATCCCGTTGCGAAACTATCATTGTACCAAGAAAGTTTCCTGCGTGCATTTCGTCACTTCTATGGCGATGAAAAAGAGTGGACCATTCTTGCATTGTTACCGGCCTACCTCGAACGTGAAGGCTCTTCCCTGGTTGTCATGGCCGATGAATTGATTCGACGTTCTTCTTATCAAGAGAGTGGATTCTACTTACACAACTACCGCGAACTTGCACAACAGTTATCTATATTAAGTCAGCAACCCAATCGTAAAGTATTGTTGTTGGGCGTAACATACGCCCTGCTCGATTTGGCAGAACAATTCCCACAAGCACTGCATCATATTGTGGTCATGGAAACCGGCGGAATGAAAGGCAAACGGAAAGAAATGGTTCGCGAAGAATTGCATCATACGTTAAAAACGGCATTCAATATTCCCGTCGTACATTCCGAATACGGCATGACCGAACTCCTTTCACAAGCGTATTCGAAAGGCAACGGAATATTTGAAACACCGCCCTGGATGCACATCTTAATTCGCGAAATGAATGATCCGCTAACGTACGTTGAACCCGGAAAAACCGGCGGAATAAATATCATTGATCTTGCGAACAAATACAGTTGCAGCTTCTTAGCAACTTCCGATCTCGGGAAACAACACAGTGATCATCAATTCGAAATTTTAGGTCGTTTTGATTTCAGTGATGTTCGTGGTTGCAACCTTATGGTGGAATAATGCCAACTATTTACTTTAAACCACCGCTTGTGTAATTGGCGAATCAATCTCCCGTAAATCAACGAAGTTTATAATATGATTCCACGCATCGCAATAGCATTAGTCATTCTATTTGCATCCTGCAATAAAGAAGAAGTGTTGCGTCGAGTAACTTTTAATGTGCGGGAGTTTTCTGCAGGAACGCCAACTTGCACCATTACCTACACTTCTGATGCTTCCGGCGGAACGACAGTTACGTCAACTTCATCTGACTCGTGGAGTTCACCGTCACTTCAACTAAAACCCGGTAGTGCTGCTGTTTTAACCGTAGATTGTAATGAAGCCACCTTCGACTATAAACTTTACGTTTACGTTGATGGGAATTTGTTGGAAACAAAAACGTACAACGGTGGCAGCAGTCCTGAAACAATAAGCATTTCGGTTCCTTAATTAAAACCCGAGTGCTGTTCTAACACGACCAAGAACCGGAGTGGCGATGCTGCGCGCTTTATCTTCACCCTTTTTCAATTCCGCCTCCAACAAACCACGATCGTTCATCAGTTCATTGTAGCGAGAACGCGGCTCACGATAATAATCCAACAACAATTCCAGCAATGCTGCCTTAGCGTGACCGTAACCGAAGTTGCCGGCGAGATATTTTTCGCGTAACACGTTGGTTTGTTCGGAAGTACCAATTAGTTTGTACAATGCAAACACGTTGCAGGTATCAGGATTTTTAGGTTCTTCCAATGGAGTGGAATCCGTAACAATACTTCCGATCACTTTTTTCAATTCCTTTTCGGGAAGAAAAATATTGATGAAGTTATTGTACGACTTACTCATTTTACGACCATCTGTTCCGGGAACTACCATCACCTGCTCATCGATCTGTTCTTTCGGCACCACAAACAATTCCTGATTGTAGTGATGATTAATCTTTTCGGCAAGATCACGTGTAAACTCGATGTGTTGCTTCTGATCTTTTCCTACGGGAACAATCTCCGTATCGTACATTAAAATATCAGCCGCCATTAACACCGGATATGTAAACAAACCCGCATTTACATCCGATAAATTTTCGGATTTGTCCTTAAACGAATGTGCTAATTGCAAACGCTGATACGACATGAAACAGCCCAGATACCACGTCAATTCGCACACTTCAGGCACATCACTCTGGCGAAATAAAATATTCTTATCCGTATCCAATCCGAATGCCAACCAAGTTGCGGCAACCGCCATCGCACTCTCTTTGCGGAAAGCAGCGTCCTTAATCGAAGTCAGCGAATGTAAATCCGCTATGAAATAAATACAGTGATTATTCGGATTTTTCGAAAGTGCTACTGCAGGACTTAACGCGCCCAAAATATTTCCCAGATGCGGGATGTTGGTACTTTGAATACCGGTAAGAATTCGTGCCATAGTGCTGTAATTACTGCCCAAAAGTAGCCATTCCCGCGTAAAGCACACACCTTTCTTATGTGTACCTTTGTCGCATGCGCCAATACTTGGGCCTGATTCCACGAGCACTGTGGAAAACACTGTTCATCCTCAACTTTATCATCGGACTGCTGCTGCTGTATCCGGTGTTTCGGATTTTATTGGCCGATCCGAAGCGCTACCCACGAGCATTTCGACTCATGCGTTCGTGGGCACGTTGGGTACTGATTATTCCCGGTGTTCGTGTAAAAGTGAAGCACGAAACTCCTGTTGAGCAACTTCCCGTTCCCTGCATTTTCGTGGCGAATCACGCCTCCTACATCGATATCGTCGCAAGTTATATCGTGATGCCGCATTACTTTGCCTACATGGGGAAAGCTGAAATTGATAAGGCTCCGGCTTTAAGAATATTTTTTCGCCCCGTGCGCAAAGGAAATAGTCCCATGAATATTTACGTGGACCGTCGCAGTCGCATGGGTTCCTACGACGCATTTCGACAAGCAGCACAAATGCTTCAGGATGGTAAAAGCATTTTTATTTATCCGGAAGGCACCATTTCATCTAACGGTATACTGAAACCTTTTAAGAACGGAGCTTTCAAACTGGCAATCGAACATAATGCTCCGATTGTTCCGATTACATTTCACAACAATTGGAAACTGCTGCAAAATGGTGGCTTCCTGAAAGCATTTGGTCGTCCGGGAACGGCACATGTAACCATTCACGCTCCTGTTGAAACAAAGCACCTCGGCGAAAAAGATTTGGTAACTTTGCGGGACAGTGTTAGAAACACGATTCAACAAGCATTACAACATTATGAAAATTGACAGCAAAACCGTTCAGGATGTAGCTCACTTAGCGCGACTCGAATTTGAGGCGGAAGGTGAACAAAAAATCATCAACGACATGAATCGTATGTTGGGCTTTGTAGAGAAGTTAAACGAGCTGAACACCGACGGCATAGAACCGTTGATTTATATGACGGAAGAAACGAATCACCTGCGCGAAGATGTTGTTCATCCTCCTTTATCACACAAAGAAGTGCTGCAAAATGCGCCGAAACACGACAGCGATTATTTCAAAGTTCCAAAAGTGGTAGAAAAGAAATAACATTGATAAAAAAACAAAAAGCCTCGTCATCATCGGATAACGAGGCTTTTTTATGCTTTAATACTTAGTTGCAGAACTCTGCGTAAGCTTGCTTTAAATGCTCAGCGATCATTTCTGCCGAGCGACCTTCAATATGATGACGCTCGATGAAATGAACCAGCTTCCCGTCTTTGAACAATGCTATTGACGGTGATGATGGCGGATAAGGAGTAAAATGCTTTCTGGCCTGTGCCACTGCGTCAGTATCAAATCCCGCAAAAACGGTTGTTAATTTATTCGGACGAGGACCGTCGCCTTGCAACGACATTTTTACTCCCGGACGCGCAGCTCCTGCCGCACAACCGCAAACAGAATTTACCACCATCAAGTGTGTTCCGCTTTGACTTACGGCTGAATCCACTTGTTCCGGTGTTGTTAAATCTTCAAAGCCCGCTGCAGTCAATTCTGCTTTCATGGGCATTACTAATGGTGCAGGATACATATGCTTATGTTTTTGTTTAGTAAATTTTAGACTACAAAGATACATGGAAATCGTGCCTGTCTTTGTTAAAATCCGCTAAACACAACAATCAACCTGTCATAAAGTTCTGTACCGATTAATCTTGTGAATGCTTACATTTGGTTTTCAATCATCTGTATTATGAGAAAACTAATCTTCACCGCAGCCGCACTGACTGTAGCCCTGATCGGATTCGCACAGGCAGGCAGTAAAGCAAAGCTGGTAGAAAAGGTAACGCCGATCACCGGAAAGCCTTCGGGCATGATGATCGCTTATGAACGTTATGTATTGCCTAATGGCTTAACACTAATTGTACACGAAGATCATTCCGATCCGATTGTGCACGTTGACGTTACCTACCACGTAGGTTCTGCACGCGAACAAGAAGGTCGCTCCGGGTTTGCACATTTCTTCGAACACATGATGTTCCAGGGTTCAGAACACGTGGCCGATGAACAACATTTCAAACTGATCACAGAAGCCGGTGGAACCATGAACGGAACCACGAATACGGACAGAACCAACTATTTTGAAACAGTTCCTGCCAATAATTTGGAACTGGCGTTGTGGTTGGAAGCGGATCGTATGGGCTTTTTACTCGACTCCGTAACACAACGCAAATTTGAAGTACAACGCGCTACCGTTAAGAACGAGCGTGGACAGCGTTATGACAATGCTCCTTACGGATTGGTTTGGGAAAAATTGGGTGAAGCCATGTATCCTCAAGGCCATCCGTATTCCTGGTCGACGATCGGTTACATTGAAGATTTGAACCGTGTTGGAGTTGGCGATTTGAAGAATTTCTTCCTGCGTTGGTACGGCCCAAACAATGCCACCATCACTGTTGCCGGTGACGTAAATACACTTAACGTAGTGCAACTCGTAGAAAAGTATTTCGGATCCATTCCTCGTGGACCTGAAGTAAAGAACATGCCGAAACGCATGGTTACTTTAGATAAAGATCGCGTCATTTCGTATGAAGACAATGTTCGTTTCCCGCAGTTGACAGTGGCATGGCCGGGCGTACATTCCTGGCATGCGGATGAGCCTGCTTTGGATGCGTTAACGAATATCTTATCTCAAGGTAAAGGTTCTGTGATGTACAATCGTTTTGTGGTGCCCGGTGTTGCCGGCGGTGCAAGTATGTATAACGGATGTCAGGAACTTGCAGGTAATATTATTTTCTCCGTGCGAACATTCCCGGGACATACGCCGCGAGAGGCAGATAGTTTACTGCGAGTCGCATTGGCCGACTTCGAAAAGAAAGGCGTGAGCGACAACGATTTGAAACGCTTTAAGATGTCTGTTGAAACTTCGGTATTGGATCAAATTTCCAGTGTAGAAGGAAAAGGCAGTATGCTCGCCGCTTATATGACCTTCAACGGTAATCCGAACATGTTGCAGAAAGACATCGACCGTTACAACAAAGTGACCAAAGAAGATGTGATGCGCGTGTATAACAAATACATCAAGAATAAACCGGCTGTTGTGTTAACGGTTTATCCTAAAGGAAAGCCTGAATTGAAAGCACGCCCGGACAATTATAAAATTCCGGTATACCGTGTAGGCACCGCAGAAAGCGCAGAATACAAGAACTTACAGATGCGCAAAGCAAAAGATAATTTCGATCGCGGTATCATCCCTGCTCCGGGTCCTGTTCCAACTGTAAAATCACCTGCTATTTGGCGCCACACTTTTGCGAACACCATGCCGGTTATCGGTACACAATTCGGTGAAGTTCCGCGCACGATGATGATGATTACGATTGCGGCAGGTCATCGTCAGGAAGATCCTGCTAAGGCCGGTATAGCAGCGCTGTTGGCGCGTATGCTCGATCAATCCACCGAAAAACATTCGGCTGCAGGAATTGAAGAAGAACTGGAATTGCTCGGCAGCACCATCAGCATTGGTTCCGATAACGATGAATTCACGATTTATGTCAATTCACTTACTCGCAACCTGGATGCAACATTAGCATTGCTTCAGGAGAAGTTGTTCATGCCAAAATTCGATCAGTCGGAATTTGATATGGTTAAAAAGCAACAGCTGGAAGGCATTGCGAATATGAGCACGCAGCCGGGCGCAATGGCCGACTTCATCTTCAACCGTATGATATTCGGCGCAGATCACATCATGGGAATTCCGCGTTCAGGAACTGCAGAAACCGTGAACTCCATTACGCTTCAGGATGTGAAAGATTACTATAACAAAATGTTCTCTCCGAATATTTCAAAACTGATTATAGTATCTGACCTCGGTAAAGATGGTGCCATTGGAAAGTTGGGCTTCCTCAATACCTGGCAGAACAAAAACACGGTGATCAAAACCAACGCCGACTTCGCACCGAAATATGCTGCGATGAAAACGAAGATTTATCTGTACGATAAAAAAGATGCCGCGCAATCGGAAATTCGTATCGGTCGTATGGGCTTACCGTATGATGCTACCGGAGAATTCTACCGCGTAGGCTTGATGAATTATCCATTGGGTGGACATTTCAACAGTCGTGTGAATTTGGAAATGCGTGAAAACAAAGGCTGGACGTACGGTACGCGAACCGGATTTAACGGCAGCAATTACACCGGAACATTTGTAGCATCAGGCGGTTTCCGTTGGAATTCAACCGACAGCGTGATTGTGTCCTTCATCAACTTAATGGATAATTATGCATCAGGAGGTATCAGCGAAGATGAATTGAAATACATGAAGAAAGCGATCTCTCAGAAAGAGGCGCTGGCATACGAAGAACCTTATCAGAAGCTGTTCTACCTGAAGCGTATCATCGATTACAACCTGCCGGATAATTACAACGAGCAACAATCCGAGATTTTGAAAAACATCACAAAATCAGAAATTGATGCATTGGCGAAAAAATGGTTGAGCACTCAGAACATGGTCATCATGATGGTGGGTGACAAAACAAAACTGCATGATCGTTTGACCAAGTTGGGTTACGAAATTGTAGAAATGAAAGAAGACGGCAACCCGGTGAATCCTCCGAAAGCTGAAGTGCGAGAAGATTACGGCATTAAACCGATTCCAACTCCACCGCCACCACCGCCACCAACAAAAAAGAAAGAAAAGAAAAAGCGCAAAATGCGCGATTAAGAAAGAGAACGGTTGTCATTACGGCAACCGTTTTTTTGTTGCACATACAGTATATTCGCGCATGGAACTCACCATCTTCTCCGATGAACACTTTATGCGTGAAGCGCTTAAGGAAGCACGAAAAGCATTTGATGCAGAAGAAGTTCCTGTTGGTGCCGTGATTGTTTGGCAAGACAAAATTATTGCACGAGCGCACAATCTTACAGAACGACTGAATGATGTCACCGCTCACGCCGAAATGCAAGCGATAACTGCAGCGGCATCTGCCATTGGAGGAAAATACCTAACCGAGTGTACGCTATACGTAACGCTGGAACCTTGCGTGATGTGCGCCGGAGCCTTGCAATGGTCGCAAATTCCCAAAATCATTTTCGGTGCGCATGACACAAAACGAGGTTATGCCCGCTTTGGAAACTCACTGCTGCATCCGAAAACACAAATTACAGGCGGTGTGCTGGAAACGGAATGCGCCGAGCTAATGACCACCTTTTTCAGAGAACGACGCAAGTAAGTCGTTATACTCCCGCAACGTTTCGTAATTTCGCACCTCTTCAATATTACAACTATGCTGCGTTCTCATACCTGTGGCGAATTACGCCTTGCTGATGCCGGAAAAGAAGTTAACCTCTGCGGATGGGTGCAAACCTCTCGCGATTTCGGAGGCATGACGTTTATCGATTTGCGTGATCGTTACGGCATTACACAATTGGCATTCAACATGGCCACTAATGCAACCTTGTGTGAACAAGCGCGAACGCTCGGACGTGAATTTGTAGTGCGCGTAAAAGGTGCAGTGCGCGAGCGTGAAAACAAAAATCCGAAAATACCTACCGGAGATGTAGAAATCATTGTTACCGAATTAACAGTGCTCAATACTGCGAAAACACCACCCTTTACCATTGAAGATGAAACGGATGGCGGTGATGATTTACGCATGAAATATCGTTATCTCGACTTACGTCGTAATCCTGTGCGTGATAGTTTGATATTGCGTCATGAAGTTGCTCAGGCAACCCGTCAATACCTCAGCAATCAGCAGTTTATTGAAGTGGAAACGCCGGTGCTCATCAAATCTACACCCGAAGGTGCACGCGATTTTCTGGTGCCATCTCGTATGAATCCGGGACAGTTTTACGCCTTGCCGCAATCACCGCAAACGTTTAAACAACTATTGATGGTTGCGGGATTCGATCGCTACTTCCAGATTGTAAAATGTTTTCGTGATGAAGATTTGCGCGCCGATCGTCAGCCGGAGTTCACACAGATTGATTGTGAAATGAGCTTCGTTGAACGCGCGGATATCCTGAACATGTTTGAAGGGCTTGTGCGCCATTTGTTTCAAACCGTTAAAGGTGTGGACATTGGTACATTACCACACATGAGTTATGCTGATGCCATGAAATATTATGGCAATGACAAACCGGATACGCGATTTGAAATGCGTTTTGTCGAGCTGAACGATGTCGTGAAGAACAAAGGCTTCAAAGTTTTTGATGATGCGGAACTTGTTGTGAGCATTTGTGCGAAAGGTGCTGCGTCATATACCCGCAAACAACTGGATGAATTGACAGAGTTCGTAAAGCGCCCGCAGATTGGTGCTTCCGGATTGGTGTACGTGCGTTACAACGAAGATGGAACCTTGAAGTCCTCCGTTGACAAGTTCTACAATGAAGAGGAATTGAAAAAATGGGCTGCTGCATGTAATGCACAACCCGGCGATTTGATTTTAGTCCTCGCGGGCAATGCGAACAAAACACGCAAAGCCATGTCGGAGTTACGTCTTGAAATGGGCTCACAGCTTGGGCTGCGCGACAAAAATAAATTCTCGTGTTTGTGGGTAATTGATTTCCCGTTACTGGAATTCAATGAAGATGCTAATCGCTGGTTTGCTATGCACCATCCGTTTACCGCACCATGGCCGGAAGATATTGCCAAGCTCGACAATCCTGATGCATACGGCGATATTCGCGCAAACGCGTACGACATGGTCATTAATGGCGTGGAAGTTGGCGGTGGTTCTATCCGAATTTTTGATAAAGACCTACAAGCAAAAATGTTTGGCGTACTGGGCTTTTCTCCGGAGGAAGCGCAAGAGCAATTCGGCTTCCTGATGAATGCATTTGAATTTGGAGCACCTCCGCACGGCGGTATCGCTTTCGGATTCGATCGTTTGTGTTCGCTATTTGGAGGAGCCGATTCTATTCGTGATTTTATCGCCTTCCCGAAAAATAATTCCGGTCGCGATGTCATGATTGATACGCCAAGTGTAATTGACGAACATCAATTGAAGGAGCTAAGCATTAAAACGCTGTAGTACGATTCTATTCGCTGAAAGATGCGATGATCGCTTCCATCGTCTCACGATTCGACTCTAGTCGCGTGGTCGGAGTCCAGAGTAAAATCTGGTAAAAGAATTTTTCCGACTCTACGCAGGTAAGCAAATAAGTTGTTTCGTTTCCTCCTTGCTTTCGGATAATAGTCGTTTGTAATGCGGGCAAATTATTGATTTCCTTTTTGGCATTCACGAACACACCCACGCTGTCAATATTGCGCGATGCAATTTTCATGTACGTATCCAAATCGTAGTCGAGACCGAATGATGTAATCTTGTCTTTGGAATCGTCAATAATTACTACGTACAATTCTGCGTCCGCATCTGCATATTGGAGTGATGCATTGTCATTAAGTTGTGGTGCAGGATTCATAACACCGGGCAAGCTTAATTGATATTGCGCACCTGCTGATGACAATACCCGCGTTTGCATTAAGCCCGATTCGCGGAATCCGAACCACCAAATGCCAAATATGAAACCGATTACACCGGCCACCACTAACAAGTATTTACCTGCTTTCTTCACACCACCAAATTACATTTTTACAACGATAACAACACGAATAAAAAGGCCATCCCGAAGGACAGCCTTTCTTGTGATTTAAGTATCGCCTATTACAACGTGCCGCGCTTCTCTTGTTCGCGTTCGATTGATTCAAACAACGCTTTGAAATTGCCGGCACCGAATCCTTTAGCACCCATACGCTGAATGATTTCATAAAACAACGTCGGACGGTCTTCAACAGGTTTGGTGAATATCTGAAGCAAATAACCTTCTTCATCCGCATCAACCAAAATGCTGAGCTTCTCCAACACGTTGATGTCTTCTTTCATCATCTTCATGTGTTCACCCAAACGTGCCGGAATTGCCTCGTAATAGGAATGTGGAGGCGCTGATAAAAATTCTACGCCACGTGCACGCAACTCGGAAACAGTTTTGATGATGTCATCTGTTGCTACTGCAATGTGCTGACAACCCGGACCTTCGTAAAAATCAAGATACTCTTCAATCTGAGATTTCTTCTTGCCTTCAGCCGGTTCGTTAATCGGGAATTTGATTCGTCCGTTTCCGTTCGACATTACTTTCGACATTAAAGCGGAGTATTCCGTGTGAATCGTTTTATCATCAAACGACAAGAAATTTACAAAGCCCATAACATCTTCGTACCACTTCACCCACTGATTCATTTCTCCCCAACCAACGTTACCAACCATGTGGTCAATGAATTTCAATCCAACAGGAGATGGATTATAATCCGATTCCCACTTTTTATAGCCCGGCAAAAACGGACCATCATACTTTTTGCGCTCTACGAAAATGTGAACTGTTTCACCGTATGTATAAATACCGGAACGAATAACTTCACCATGTTCGTCTTTTTCCAAAGTCGGCGTCATGAAAGGCTTCGCACCTCGCTTTGTAGTTTCTTCAAATGCCTTTGTCGCATCTTCTACCCACAATGCAATCACCTTAACACCGTCCCCGTGTTTCTTGATGTGTTCTGCAATCGGGGATTCGCTGTTTAATGGTGTTGTTAATACCAAACGAATTTTTCCTTGCGACAACACATAAGAGGCGCGGTCACGTACACCTGTTTCCAAACCTGCATAAGCGCAGGACTGAAAACCGAAAGCCGTTTTATAAAAGTGCGCTGATTGTTTCGCATTACCTACGTAAAATTCTACATAGTCTGTTCCCAATAGTGGCAGGAAATCCTGAGCACCTTCAAATATTTTATCTAAACCGTATTCAACGTTTTTTACTTCAGTAGCCATTTGTATTATGTTTTAATAATTGTTGTATTCATGAAAATTGTCGTCTAACAAAACCTCACGAATGTGACCACATCGCTCTGATGTGCGGAGATAATAACAATATCTTCATTTCATTCATACTTAAATTTAGCAAGATTTACGCGGCAAACAATAGCACCTGACGTAAATCATCTTTAATCAACCCAGGTTTTGTAGTACTTGCCGTCGTCAATTTTCAATGCCTCTTCGGTAATCATCAGCGGGCGGAAGGTGTCCACCATCACTGCCAACTCTTGCGTATCCTTTTGCCCGATACTGCGCTCCATAGCTCCCGGTGCAGGTCCGTGCGGAATGCCTTTCGGATGTAACGTGATGTGTCCTTGTTCAATGTTGTTACGGCTCATGAAATCACCGTCCACGTAATACAACACTTCGTCTGAATCGATATTACTGTGATTGTATGGAGCAGGCACTGCCAAAGGATGGTAATCGTACATACGCGGAACAAACGAACACACCACAAATGTGGACGTTTCAAAAGTTTGGTGGATTGGCGGTGGCAAATGCACGCGTCCTGTTATCGGTTCAAAATTGTGAATCGAGAATCCCCAAGGGAAATTGTATCCGTCCCATCCCACAACATCAAAAGGATGTGTAGCATACACCAATTCGTGCAACATACCTTCCTTCTTAATCTTCATCAGGAAGTCACCCTTTTCATCAAACGTTTCCAACTCGGTTGGCAATTTCATGTCGCGCTCACAAAACGGTGAATGCTCGAGCAACTGCCCCGAAGAACTCTTGTAACGTTTCGGCGTGAAGAAGGGCGCGTAACTTTCTACATAAAAAATGCGGTTGTCTTCGGTTTCAAAATCAATCTGATAAATCATCCCACGCGGAATAATCAGGTAATCGCCGTATTCGAAATCGATATTACCCATAAACGTGCGCAACTTCCCTTTGCCTTTATGAATGAAAAGCATTTCATCCGCATCACCGTTTTTATAAAAATAACTGCGTAAACTTTTTCGCGGTGCAGCCAATCCGATGATACAATCACCGTTTACCAATACCGGAACACGGCTTTCCAAAAAATCATCTTTCGGCGGCACCTGAAATCCCTGCAACAACATCGGGCGAATGTTCTTGGGAATTGCAATTTTCGGAGACACGTCTGTCGACTTTACGATCTCTTTAATCTGTGTCGGACGATGAATATGATACGTTAACGAAGAATGATTATTAAATCCTTCTGTACCGAATAACTGCTCGTAAAGAAAATTACCCTTCTCGTTTTTTGTAACGATATGACGTTTGGACGGAAACGTACCGAGTTTATGATAAATAGGCATAATGGATGATTTTATTTCATCCAAAACTATTCTCGGTTATACAAACGGTCAATGACAAAAGTCATAACCGATTTCCCATTAATCTGATTTTCGTCGTGTAAATGCCGGCTTCAACTTGCTGTGATAGAAAGATCCGGCTCTCACCACTTTACCTTCTGCACGGCGTTGCTTCTTTTCATCGGCGGGTAATTCATCCCAGGCCTTACATTCCGGTGAACAATAACCTTTTGTCTCTTCTTTGCACTTCGGACATAAAATGTACAACACATGACAATCCTGATTCGTGCAATTTAAATGATCGTCGGCGGGTGTGCCGCAATTATGACATTGTGCAAGAATATCATTTGTAATACGCTCTCCCAAACGTTCATCAAACACAAAGTTCTTTCCGATAAACTTGGTGGGCAATTGATTTGTTTTAACCTGACGGGCGTATTCAATAATTCCTCCGTAAAGTTGATTGACATCTTTAAAGCCATGATGCTTTAACCACGCACTTGCTTTCTCGCAGCGCACTCCACCTGTACAATACATCAAGATCTTTTTATCCTCCTGTCCTTTCAACTTGTCCAGCACCATGGGTAACTCTTCTTTGAACGTGTCAGCTTCAGGTAATATCGCACCTTCAAATCGTCCTACTTCACTTTCGTAGTGATTGCGCATATCTACAACAATCGTTTCCGGCTGTTCCAATGCTGCGTTAAATTCTGCTGCGGATAAATGCTTGCCAACATTAGTAACGTCAAATGTGTCATCGGCTAATCCATCTGCAACAATTTTCTTGCGCACTTTTATCGTCAATCTGAAAAATGATTTCCCGTCATCTTCTACGGCAATTTTGAAAGGCACATCTTTAAATTCCGGGCGCGCATCAATAGCTTTTCGAAATGCATCGAAATGAAATTCGGGCACACTCAACTGAGCATTAATACCCTCACGTGCCACGTAAATTCTACCAAACACATTCATCGCCGACCATTCTTTCCACAACGCATCACGCATCGCCTGAGGATCATCAAGAATGACGTAACGATAAAACGAAAGCGTAATACGACGGAAGGGCTCTTCCATCAATCGCTTCCGCATTTCTTGTCGGGAAACACGATTAACTAGTACTGACATGGTATTCTAATTTTTTGCAAAATTAAGGAACAACGCGGCATGTATGGGCTGATTGTTGTCATACGCAGAGCATCCTGCGGAATATTAGCAATCATGACTAAAATCTCACAGGTATTTCACAACTTTACGGCACAACATTTTGAAGCTTTTCGCATGAGTAAAGAACGAATACTGGTAATTGGAAGCTCCGGGCAGATTGGCACGGAACTCGTGGTGGAACTGCGTCGCATTTACGGTCAGGACAATGTCTTTGCATCCGATCTTAAAGCGGATGACGGCTCTCACGCGGGGCCTTATGTGCAACTGGACGCACTGGATAAGAACACACTTTTTGAGATTGTCAAGAAAGAAAATATTACCCAGGTGTATTTGTTAGCGGCACTGTTGTCCGCAACCGCTGAGAAAAATCCGGAGTTCGGATGGAAGTTGAACATGGAAAGTTTATTTCATGTGCTGGAACTTGCGAAAGAAGGGCACATCAAAAAAATATACTGGCCGAGTTCCATTGCGGTATTCGGTCCGACAACGCCGCGTGTTAACACTCCGCAATTCACCGTAATCGAACCAACGACGGTTTACGGAATCAGCAAATTTGCGGGCGAGCGCTGGTGCGAATGGTATTTCAACAAGTACGGCGTTGATACGCGCAGCCTCCGATATCCGGGATTAATTGGCTGGAAATCCGCTCCGGGCGGCGGAACTACGGATTACGCGGTGCACATCTATCACGAAGCATTAAAAACAGGAAAATACACCTGCTTCCTGAACGAAAACACCACATTGCCTATGATGTATATGCCGGACGCTATCCGCGCCACTATTGAGGTTATGGAAAGCCCTGCAGACCACATCAAAACACGCAGTTCATACAATTTGGCCGGCATGAGCTTTAATCCGGAAGAAATTGCCGCTGATATCCGTCGCCATGTGCCAAATTTCAGCATCAGCTACGCCCCGGATTTCCGTCAGGCAATTGCGGACAGCTGGCCACAAAGCATTGACGATCAGAAAGCTACGGAAGATTGGGGATGGAAACCGCAGTACGATCTTAGCCGAATGACAGATGACATGATCAGTAACCTGAAAAATATTATCGGGAAATGAAACCGTAAACAGCCGCTTTGCGTACAACTTAATTGAAATCGGTCGTGTAGGCCGCCACCAAAGAATTCGTCGAGATAATTGCGGGGTTGATCGAAATTGCAGAACATGGTATATGGTCTGGCAGTATATTTGGTTAGTAAGCTACACCGATTAATCGGATTAGAAACACACTCGCAGATGAAAAAAGCTTTACACTCCCTCTTAACTGTCGCTTTGATCGCCTGTTCTATAACGAGCTTTGCAGCCGCGTCGGACACTCTTAATCAAACGGACGGAGCCGGTAAACGCCAGGGATGGTGGATCATTACCGGAGCTTTCAAGAAAGACCCGAAGTATGCACCTTCTGCTAAAGTAGAAGAAGGTCGTTATAAAGACAGTCAGAAAACCGGTGTTTGGATTGAATACTATCCGAACGGCGCCAAGAAAAGCGAACTGACTTTCGTTAACAATCGCCCTAATGGACATGCGGTGATGTATCACGAAAACGGTAAAAAATCAGAAGAAGGCACATGGGTTGGAACTCGTTGGGTTGGAGATTACACCTTGTATTACGAAGATGGCGTTCCTCGTCAGCAGTTCAACTACAATCAACTCGGAAAGCGTGATGGCAAGCAGGTTTACTATCATCCAAACGGCAAAGTAGCGATTGAAGTAAATGTAAAAGAAGGAAAAGAAGAAGGTTGGAAGAAAGAATACAATGAAAACGGAGAGTTGATTCAGGAAACATATTTTGCCGGTGGTAATATTGATCCTGCGAAAACAAAAACTTACGAACCGAAGAAGCCGGTAACCACTCCGGAAAAAGCTCCGGAAGAAAAAGAAATTAAAGGAACTGCTCCAACCGTAACCGATAACGCGAACAAGCCGAACACAGGACAATTCACCGGTGAAGGTTACTGGATTCTGTACAAAAACGGTCAGATTTCCATGAAAGGAACGTTCAAGAATCGTAAGCTGATGGAAGGTGAAGAGCGCGTTTACGACAACAACGGCAAATTGATGCAAATAAAACTTTACAAAGGCGGCAAATACGTTGGCGACGGTCCGCTGCCTGTGGATAGCAAATAATCCCGAACTTTCAGGAGTGACAGGGTAGCCGAAAGGTTACCCTGTTTTTTTATGTGCTTCCCTCATCTTTATCGGTAAATTTGGGCAATTGAAATTTATGAAACCGCATCAACTTCAAATTCAGAACACACTTTCCCGTAAAAAGGAAATTTTTCAACCCATTGAACCCGGTTACGTTGGTATGTACGTTTGCGGACCAACAGTGTACAGCGATGTACATATGGGCAATTGCCGCACATTTATTTCCTTCGATATTATTTACCGTTACCTCATTCACTTGGGTTACAAAGTTCGTTATGTCCGCAACATCACTGATGTAGGGCATTTGGAAAGTGATGCGGATGAAGGTGATGACAAAATCGCACGTAAAGCGCGATTGGAACGCTTGGAACCGATGGAAATTGTACAACGCTACACTACAGGTTTTCACGAAGTCATGGCGATGTTTAATGCAATGCCCCCATCAATAGAACCCACTGCGACAGGACATATCATTGAGCAGATTGAAATGACGGAGCAGATCATGAAAAATGGTCTGGCGTATGAAAGCAACGGCAGCATTTATTTCGATGTAGAAAAATATATCGGCAACAACAATTACGGCGTCTTATCCGGTCGTTCGCTGGAAGAACAACTGAATAACACACGCGACCTCGATGGACAAGGTGAAAAGAAAGGTCGATTGGATTTCGCGTTGTGGAAAAAAGCGAAACCCGAACACATCATGCGGTGGAATTCTCCATGGGGAGAAGGTTTTCCGGGATGGCATATTGAATGCTCGGCGATGAGCCGCAAGTATTTGGGCGACCGTTTCGACATACATGGCGGCGGAATGGATTTAATTCCAACTCACCACACGAATGAAATTGCACAGAACGTCGGCTGCTGCAACACCGCTCCCGTAAACTATTGGATACACACGAATATGTTGACGGTGAACGGTCAAAAAATGTCAAAGTCATTAGGCAATTCATTTTTGCCTGTAGAGTTGTTTACCGGTTTGCAATTGGATCCGAAATCGCCGGGCGCTGCGCCATCATTGGCGGTCCTGGGCGATAAACACCCTATGCTTGACAAAGGTTACTCGCCAATGACCGTGCGTTTTTTCATGTTGCAAACACATTACAGCAGCACGCTTGACTTTTCCAACGAGGCATTGCAAGCTTCTGAAAAAGGATTCCGCAGATTAATGGAAGCGTTGAAAACATTGAGCAATGCGCCTGTCAGCGACAAAACAACATACGACATTCCGCAACTGCAATCGCGTTTGTATGCAGCTATGGATGACGACTTCAATACACCTGTTCTAATTGCAGAATTGTTTGACGTTGTTCGTTATATCAATTCCGTTAATGACGGAAAAGAATTTATTAGTGCTGAAGACAAGTCTGCGTTAATCAAATTACTTACTGCATTTGTACATGATGTATTAGGACTGAAAGATGACATCATGGAAGATCAGTCGGGCACAGCAGATGGATTGATGCAATTGATCATTCGTATGCGCGCGGATGCACGTGCACGTAAGGATTTTGGCACATCAGATTTAATTCGTGATGAGCTCGCAAAATTGAATATTGTATTAAAAGACGGTAAGCAAGGAACCTCATGGGAAATCAAAAGCTAAGCGCGGTTATTATTTTTACATGCACGTTGTTTTGGATGTCGTGCAGTAATGATCCAAAAGGGAATAATCCAAAAGATACAGGGACGGTAAAAACAACTCCACGAGTTAAAGCTCCAGCTTTCAATTCGGATTCCGCATACGCGTTTATTCAGAAACAAGTGGATTTTGGTCCGCGGGTACCGGGAACACCTGAACATGCCGCCTGCGCAAGCTGGATGACTCAAAAATTGAAGTCGTACGGATTGGATGTAAGCGTACAAAACGCGCCGGTTACTTTTTACGACGGTCGCAAAGCCACGCTGAGCAACATTTTCGGGCAATTTCATAAAGAACGTGAGCGTCGTGTTTTGTTGTTAGCGCATTGGGATACACGCCCTCGCGCTGATCGTGACAGTGTGCGGCAGTCGGAACCAATTCCTGGTGCTAATGATGGAGGAAGCGGAGTTGGCGTGCTATTGGAAATCGCGCGTGTAATTGCACAAAATGATCCGGGCATAGGCGTTGATATTTTGCTGGTAGATGGCGAAGACAATGGTGATCCGGGTGGAGAAGCGGAAACATGGTGTTTAGGTTCACAATACTGGGCACAGAATCGACCTCAAGGATATAAAGCGGATTTTGCGATTCTGCTGGATATGGTTGGCGCTAAAGATGCCATATTCCCGCGTGAAGGAACATCGGTGTATTTCGCGTCCGGCATCGTGGAGAAAGTTTGGAGTGCCGCTGCAAATCTGGGCTACGGCAACTATTTCGTAAACAACATCGTCGGACAAACTACCGATGATCACTTGTTTATTAATATGTATGCTCGAATTCCTGCAATTGATATTGTGCATTACGATCCTAAGCGCATGGATTACGGGCATTTCCACCATCGTCATACCGACAGTATGGAATACATTGACAAAGGCACGCTGGGCGCTGTTGGACACGTGGTTCTGGATGTGCTTTTCAATGAACAACCGACTCCGGCACCCTAATTAGGTTATCCACTACTTATTAACATTTACACAGAGATATTGACACGGTATTTTTTTATTGATGTTGGTGCACTTTCTTTGGTGAAGTGTCATTAACAGCTATGAAAAAACAACTCCTCTTTTTATTCATTGCACTTGGATTCAGCATTGCCTCCACTGCTGAAATGGTTTACAAGTCGGGCTACGTAATCCTGAACTCGGGAGATACCGTGCGCGGAGACATTAAGGTAAACACCAAAAAAGAATTGCCTCTATTCGCGAAAGTGATCCTGAAACAGGGCGAAACCAGCAAAACCTATAAACCTGAACAGGTAAAAGGATACAGTTTGGACGGCGTCCAATTTCTTACGCGCAAATTAGGCGGAGAAATGGTGTTTTTAAAAGTGGTTACTTCAGGTAGAATTGTTATCTTCGAACATCAGTTCGAGGTTTACCACGGAGACCAAACGTTAGTAGAAAAAGAATACTACGTCGAGAAGAATGACGGAACAAGCAACGAATTGGTGAAGTTGAAAGGCAATAAATTTAAGAAGTTGTCTGCTGAGTGGATGAGCGATCATAGTGAACTAGTTGCTAAGATCAATCAAGAAGATAAAAAGTTGGAGTTTGCAGAAATGCAGGCCTACATTGAAGAATATAATTCCTGGCATAACAATCAAAGTCAGGAAGCGCGCGGAACGCGTTAAGATTTCCCTTAGTAGTAGTTTCCGCCGGCGGCCCGGGAGCAGAAATGCCCGGGCCGTCTGGTTTTTAGCCGGCTCGTAAAACTGTATTTTAGTTCAAAATATTTCGCATGAAAAAATTATTTCTGCTCGACGCATTCGCTCTTATTTATCGCGCCTATTTCGCATTCAGCAATAACCCACGTGTCAATTCCAAAGGTTTAAATACGTCTGCAGTATTTGGATTTACCAATACATTACTCGACGTCATTAAAAAAGAACAACCTACACACATTGCTGTAGTATTCGACACCGCGGAACCAACAGTCCGTCATACCGAATACACCGAATACAAAGCCAATCGCGAAGAGATGCCGGAAGATCTTGCAGCTTCATTACCCTACATTTTCGATTTACTGGAAGGATTAAATATCACCACGCTGAAATCGGATGGATTTGAAGCCGATGATATCATTGGAACATTGGCAAAAGAAGCTTCCAAAAAAGGATTTGTTACATACATGATGACACCCGATAAAGATTACGGTCAGTTGGTGAGCGACAACATCTTCATCTACAAACCGGGATACAAAGGCGGACCTCCTGAAAAATTAGGCGTTGCAGAAGTGTGCGCACGTTATGGAATTGAGCGTCCCGAGCAGGTGATTGATATTCTGGGATTAATGGGTGATGCGGTGGACAATATTCCGGGCATTCCGGGTGTTGGAGAAAAAACGGCAACTACTCTGATACAACAATTTGGATCCGTTGAAAATCTCTTACAGAACACGGATCAATTGAAAGGTAAACTGAAAGAAAAAGTAGAACAACACAAAGAGCAAGCATTGTTTTCTAAAAAGCTTGCCACGATTATTATTGATGCACCCGTTCCCTTTGTAGAAGAAGAATTAGTCGCGCGTGAATACAATCGTGAAAAACTGGAACAGGTATTAAATGAATTAGAATTTCGTCGTCTTGCACAGCAATTATTGGGAGTAACCATAAGCGACACTTCTTCCGAAGAAGACACCACAGCGGTTTCTAAAAAAACGAAACCCGGACAGATGGATATTTTCGGAAACACCGGTGCTGAAGCGGAAGAAGCTGAACCGATTGAAACACCGTTGATGAAGCATATTGATAACGTACCGCATCAGTATCATGTTGCACAAACTAAATCGGAACGCGATCAACTTATTCAACTTTTAAATGCGCAGCTTGCATTTGCTTTCGACACTGAAACAACAGGACTTGATGTGTTAACGGCAGAAATTGTCGGCTTGTCTTTTTCATGGAAAGCGCATGAAGGCTGGTACGTCCCAATTCCGGCAGATCGCAATGAAGCGCAAAACATACTGGATGAATTTAAATCGCCATTGGAAAATGATCGCTCAATTAAAGTCGGACAAAACATTAAGTACGATTACAATATTCTGATGCGCTACGGCATTCAGGTGCGCGGTTCAATGTTTGATACGATGATCGCGCATTACCTGATTCAACCGGACATGCGTCACAACATGGATGTGTTATCTGAAACATATTTGCATTACAAGCCGGTGAGCATAGAAACGTTGATCGGTAAAAAGGGTAAAGCGCAATTAAGTATGCGTGATGTGCCGTTGTCAGCAATAGCCCCATACGCCGCTGAAGACGCTGATGTAACGTGGCAATTGAAAGAAACGTTCGCACCCATGCTGCAAGAAAGCGGCACCGAAAAATTATTCCGTGAAGTAGAAATGCCGCTGATGCCTGTGTTGGCTGCGATGGAGCAAGAAGGAATTCGTTTAGATACAGACGCACTTCACCTCTACTCCGCTGATCTGGAAAAAGAAATTATTGCGCTTGATCAGGAGATCCAGCAAATGGCCGGTACACCGTTCAACGTATCATCACCAAAACAAGTTGGCGATATTTTATTTGAAGTGTTGAAGGTTGCAGAGAAACCGAAGAAAACAAAAACAGGACAATACGCTACCGGTGAAGATATCTTGCAAAAGCTCGCAGGTAAGCATCCGATCATCAACAAAATATTGGAATACCGTGAAGTTGTGAAATTAAAAAACACGTACGTCGATGCACTGCCACTCATGGTAAATCCGGCAACGGGGCGCGTACACACCAGTTTTAATCAGGTTGTTGCAGCAACCGGACGTTTGAGTTCCGATAATCCCAACTTGCAAAATATTCCGATTCGCACATCGAAAGGTCGTGAGATCCGTCGGGCATTTATTGCGCGCGATGAAAATCATGTTTTACTTTCCGCAGATTATTCGCAGATCGAATTGCGCATCATTGCTTCTTTGAGTAAAGAGCACAACATGATTGAAGCGTTCAAAAGCGGACACGATATTCACGCTGCAACAGCTGCACGCGTTTATGGTGTAGAATTGGAAGCCGTTACATCCGATATGCGTCGTAATGCCAAGATGGTGAACTTTGGAATTATCTATGGCATCTCTGCATTCGGTTTGGCGGAACGTTTGAATATTCCGAGAAAAGAAGCACAAGAAATTATTGGCCAGTATTCGATGCAATATCCTGCGATTAAAGAATACATGGATGGACAGATTGCTTTTGCAAAAGAACACGGTTATGTGGAAACCATTTTAGGAAGACGGCGTTACTTACGCGATATTAATTCTGCAAATGCGGTTGTTCGCGGATTCGCTGAGCGTAACGCGATCAATGCACCCATTCAAGGCAGTGCTGCTGATATGATCAAGCTGGCAATGATTCGTATTCATCGTGAATTGAAAGAAGGTGGATTCAAAACAAAAATGTTGTTGCAAGTGCATGATGAATTAGTATTTGATGTGCCGCTGACGGAAGTTGATCGCGTGAAACCTTTAATTGAAGATGGAATGCGAAATGCATTAACGATGGACGTTCCCATTGAAGTGGGTATGGGAACCGGTAAAAACTGGCTGGAAGCACATTAGTGCAACGTCGATAAATTGTTGAGAAAAATAAAAGTTATCGGCAACAAAAGGAGCGCCCTTCCCGTATGACTTAAGTATCTTTACCGCTCCATGAATTACTCGCGCACTATAATAATCGTATTCTGCTTTTCCATGTTTTCATGGAGTTGTGAGAATAGCGCAGTGAGTGAAGGTTCCGGCGATTCTTTGTCGGTGCCCGGTGACAATGCTGTAACGGCCGAGAATGTTCTCATTTATATTCCGTCTCCAATTGAAACTGCAGAGTTGCTGAAACAAGCGGGCGCAGATTATGACATGGGGTTGCCTAACAAAAAGGAGTTGGTTTCCCGCTATACTTCAACTGCGGCGGCAGCGCTCAACCTCGGTGTTTATGGCGCAGATTTGGCATTCGCAGGCATCTTTAATCAAACCAACGAAACGATGAAGTACATGGAATGCACGCGTAAACTTGCGGACGCACTTCACGTTACTGCAGCATTTAGCGACGATCGTAAAACACGTTTGGAAAATAATATTAATAACCGCGATTCCGTTTTAAGTTTGATCACAGATGCTTATTCCGATTGCGACGGATTGTTGCGAGATAATAATCAGGGCGAGGCTTCCACGTTCATGATTGCAGGAGGATGGATAGAAGGATTGTATCTGGCATGTAAGATTGCCGAGAAAACAAACAACACGGAGATTCGTGTTCGTATTGCGGAACAACGCTACTCCCTATCGAAGTTGATTGCCATGATGGAAAAATTAACTTCTGTGGAAGGGCAGCAATTATTGACGGAATTACGAGAATTGCGTCAAATTTTCGATTTAATCCCGGCTCAGGCAGCGACTCCAACTACTATTACACAAGATTCGTCGACAGGAATTACCGTATTGGGCGAAGATGCACCAAGTACCAACTCCGGACTTAATTCACTGGAATTCAATAGAATAACAGAGAAAATCACGTTAATTCGTAACGGGATCATATCTAAAAACTGAAACCCTGCACGCTACATCGCGTTAGAAGTAATTGGCATGTTTTATGATTTACTGCCAATATGGGTATGAAACACTTTACAAAAACGATATTTCTTAGCGCCATTTTAGTGCTTGCCTCCGCCGCAGATATGGGCTCGCAGTGCAACAAAACATGGATCAAGAAAAAGTGCGTACCGAAAATCAATCCGTTTATTCATAACGGTCAAACGGTAAGTACTGTATTAAAAGAAGGTGGTCAAACCGAATCGGTGATGACGTTCTATTCGGGTCAGGATTATCGCATCTTGATTTGCGCGGAAGAAACGTTGGAAAACGTGGCGTTTGAAGTTACCGATATGACCGGCAAGTTGATTTTCGACAGTAAAAAACAAAACGATTCCGACATTTTCGATTTCCGTGTTAAGAACACAACTGAACTTAAAGTGCGAGTTGTTGCGGGCAAGAATGATGGCGGTAACGGACAAGCGCAAGGATGTGTATCTATTCTTGTAGGATTTAAATCGAAATAATTTTTACAGCATAAAAAAAGGGTGGTCATGTAATTATGACCACCCTTTTTATGTTTTGTACTTTACTGTACCAGTAACTTCTGTGTTACCGCTCGTCCGTCATTCATTTCAACGCGGATGAAATAAGTACCTGCACTTAGTGTATTCACGTTAAGCGGAATTTGATGATTACCTGCTGCCATTGAACCATTGAATACGTTCAATACTTCGCGGCCGGTCATATCCAACACACGAATTTGCAAGTTCTCCTGGTTCTCTAAGTTGAAAGCAATCATCGTGTTGTCGTTGGTAGGATTCGGGAACACGCTGAATTCATTTACACCTGCTTCCGGTGCATTTACAGAAGTTGGCGCATTCAGGTTGATGTCATCAATCCAGATATCATTACCGCCATCACTTGTAAATTCAAACTTGATACGAATGTTCGCAGCATTTTGCATAGCTGATGTAAACGTCACTGTTTCTGTGCGCCACTGAGCTGCAGTAGGTACATATGCCGCAGTAGTCGCATTTGCTGTACTGAGTGTTGCGCCCGTCTTTGAATAACGTTGACTCCAAGTAGCACCGCAATCTGTTGAAACCAATACACGTAATTTATCGGCATCCCCGGTTTGACGTTGCGCATAAGCAACCTTGAATGTCATGCTTGTAGCTCCAATTGCAGAAAGATTAAGAGAAGGGCTCATCATTTCATCCATGGTACCTAACATGGCTGTTGTGTTATCTAAACGCATACATGCCGAACCTGTTGCGGCTGTTGTAGTAGAGCGCACCCAACCATTACCTTGCGGATTGATGATAAACCAATCCTGAGTTACGTTGGTTGCATTTTCAAATCCTTCGGTATACGGTGATGCAGAATACTGCGCTGTTGTCGGAGAAACTACCACATGAGCAGTTCTTGTAATTGAATTACTTCCCGCTGCATTAGAAACAGTCAAAGTAACCGCATAACTACCGGCTGTGTTATATTGCACGGTTGGAATAGAGTCGGTAGACGTTGACGGTGTACCACCCGGGAATTGCCAGCTCCATGAGGTTACCGGTCCATTCCACGCCAGATCACTAAATGTTACAGAACCACCTTCACAAACGAAACGCTTATCAACTGGCGTGAAATCAGCCTTTGGTGCGCAAGTGTTAGGCGGGTTGTTAAGAATTCCGGTTGCTGTATGTGTTGTTGCAGTTGACAACTGATTACGCTGTCCGGCGCTATTGTTCAACGCAGCGCGCATACGAGTGCACTGCCCCGCAGTAAACATGCGATAACAATAGGAGTAATCCATGAAGTTTTGTACGTTCTCCTGCACATTCGCGGTACAAATTGCGTTGCTCGTCAAATTACATGAGGTCCAACCTTTAGTTACCGGCGTGTCCGAAACACCATCATTTCCGCAAGCTACATTTGGATTGTTGGTACTTCCCCAGGTATGCTGCAAATTCAGGAAGTGCCCGATTTCGTGGGTCAAGGCACGTGCCGTTGTTGGATTGCCTGTACCAATGCTGCCTACATAAGTTGATAAAATGATGATACCGTCAACCGCTGCTGTCGGTGCTCCGCCCGGTAAATAAGCATATCCTGCTGCGCCGCTGGAAATAGTGCGAACCACCCAAACGTTCAGGTAGCGATTACGAGGCCATGAGTTTAACTTGGAACCGTCATCACCAATATATGTTTCCATACTTGCAATACGATCAATACCATTGGTACAGTTACCGTTCGGATCAATATTCGCTAAACGAAATTCAATCTCCGAATCGTCTGCAATACCGACAAACTGAGACACGATGGATGCAGTATCTGCATTCAACTTGCGAAAGTCTTCATTCAGAATTCGCATCTGATCCAAAATCTGCGCATCAGAAATATTTTCAGTTCCATAATCGTGGATGACATGGAACACCACCGGAATGATGTACGTTGGCGGTGATTGTACCGACACGCTATTGCGTTCGTTACGACCGTAGTTATTCGCAAAATCTTGCTGGTCGCGCAAAATTTCCTGCGCTTCACGTGCTTCCCAATCAGCCTTTAATTGAGGATTTTCAGCGAACGCCTTTGCTTGTTGTTGATCAGTACCACACTGGAAATACCCGTGATCTTGATGTTGTGCGTATCCGGAAACCACTGTAAATAATGCGGCCGCCCAGACAAACAGAGATGTAATTTTCCGTTTCATGTTTCGGATTTTATTGATGTGCTTGTTGTTTACTTTTTAATTCCGAAGTCCTTCAACGAGAAGACAACTTCCTCCCCAACCTGCTTCGGATCTTCTAAGATAAGGTGTACTTTTTGCGAAATCAAGTCCGTCGGCAATAATTGTCCATCCCGATGCAGATTTTGGAAATACTCTAACCTGCTGAAATTTGCTTCGGTTGAAGCTCGAATGTGCTGCTGCATGGGCGTATCCACTACTCCGGGAGCAACAGAAAACGCGTAAATATGGTGTTGATTCAAGACATTTAATTCCTCGCGGACACACCTCGTAAACATATCCAAACCTGCTTTAGTCGCACAATAAACACTCCAGGCATCGATTGGATTCTTACCTGCGCCGGAACTTATGTTTAGGATGATTTGTTGGCGCTTGTCCTGGAAACCGAAAGCACTCAGAAAGGCGTTAGTGAGTTGAATAACAGCCGTGAGATTCAACTGAACGGTTTCATCAATATCATCATCAGACAAAGATCCGACACGTTGAATTGCTCCAATCCTGCCGGCATTGTTGATTAAGACGATTCTATTGAAACGTGAATCGGCTTCAAAAACAATTGACTTCACCGCGTCGAAGTCACTCAGATCAACTTGAACGGGGATATAACGTGGATGGTTGATTGTATGTCGTCTGCCAATACCAACGACCTCATACGCATCGCTCCGCAACAATCGCTCTGCAATCGATAAGCCGATGCCACTTGAAGTACCGGTAATAAAAACTTTGGTTCGCATCAATACAAAAATGCAAAACGCAAAGTGTAGTTATAAGGCTGATGTTGTAGTGTAAATTAGTCCGTTCAGGATTTGATGCGAAATCCGAATCCCACTTCAAACTCCCAGGTGGACGCCGTAAACGGACTGAATATGTTAATCTCTTCCTGAAACGGAATGTAGAATGGTCGGGCAACTGCCATATTTAAGTAAAAACACTCGCTTTTACCGGGAAACCAATTGTAACCAACTTTTACTGCAGTACCTAAAGCGAAGAATTCATTCCGACCTGCAATAGTCCAAGTCTGATTACCCACTTTAGCCTTGTATGTTATTTCCTGATCCTCGTATATTTTACTTAATGACACATCCAGACCTGCATACAATCCTGTAAGTCTGTCTCTGTATGGCTGACGATCAAAATAATAACGAACTCCGCCTCTTGCGGTAACACCGAAATAACGACTGAATGTTCCTGACATATAGGTATCCGGTCCAAGTCTGTTGGGGGCGTCCACCAAAGAAACGCTCGTTAGTACTTTCACCATGTCTTTATCGTACGTTGCAGAGCCGTACCGAGCAGTCTGACGATCCCAACCCATGTAACCGCCTCCAATTCCAAAAGCAAGAGCATAATTTCCGAGTGATCCTTCCAGCATAAACATCGGATAATGCGTCTTTTTGCCGCCAACCGCAACTACAGAGAACGAGCGGTTATCACCTGAGTTTTGTAATTGTGCCTGTGCGTCCGAAACTCCGATTATTGTCATCGCGATTAGGCAACACAGCGTTCGCAGGATAAACGAATTCAATGTAATTAAAGCGGGTAGCGTTTTCATGGGTCTGATCTTGCATATTTGGTCGTGAGACACCAAAGGGTTTAAATATGTTACAGCAATCACACAACAATCGATAAGTGGTATGATTTCATCGATATGCGTAACATGTACTGGTAACTCATTATCGACAGCGCAATACTACAGCCGGTCATGACGCGACTAAAAACAAAATGACACGAACCGGAAGATTCGTGTCATGAATAGACGCTTATAAGGATCTCTATTTTAAAGCATTATGTAAGTCTGAAATAAGATCTTCAATATTTTCGATACCTACGCTTAAACGCAACAGATTATCCACTACACCTACTCGCTCGCGTTCTTCTTTCGGAATAGATGCATGCGTCATGGTAGCAGGATGATTGATCAGGGACTCCACGCCACCCAAAGATTCCGCTAACGAAAACACTTTAAATGAAGATGCAATTCTAAACGTCTCTTTTAAATCGGCACCTTTCAGAACAATGGAAATCATTCCCCCGAAATCTTTCATCTGCTTTTTAGCGATGTGATGATTCGGATGAGTTTCGAATCCCGGCCAATATACTTTTTCGATGCGGGGATGACCTTGCAAAAACTCCGCAATCCTTCGCCCGTTCTGACAATGACGATCCATTCGAACATGAAGCGTTTTAATTCCGCGCAACACTAAAAAGGAATCCATCGGACCCGGATTAGCACCGCAACTGTTTAAAATAAAAGCGAGTTGCTCGTACAAGTCTTTGTCGGAAGTTACCAATGCACCCATCACAACATCACTATGCCCGCCCAAATATTTCGTTACCGAATGCATCACAATATCGGCACCAAGCGCCAACGGGTTCTGTAAGTACGGAGAAGCAAACGTATTGTCTACTGCAAGAATCAACTTATGTTCTTTTGCAATTTTTGCACAAGCTTCAATGTCGATGATCTGCATCGTAGGATTGGTAGGTGTTTCAGCCCATATCAATTTTGTATTGGCATTGATATAGTTTCGAATATTCTCCGCATCCGTCATATTCACGAAATGAAACTTAATGCCATAATGCGCAAATACTTTCGTAAACATGCGGTATGAACCACCATATAAATCATCACCGGTAATTACTTCATCACCGGGACGCAACAACTTGCATACCGCATCCATAGCGCCCATGCCGGAAGAAAAACACAAACCGTATTCTGCACCTTCCAACGCTGCAATACATTTTTCTAACGCTACACGTGTCGGATTTTTACCCCGTGCATACGCATATCCCTTGTGCGTACCGGGCGATTCCTGTACGTACGTTGACGTTTGATAAATAGGCGTCATGATTGCGCCGGTGGAAGGATCAGGCTCCTGACCCGCATGAATGGCACGTGTGCCAAAACCGTATTTTGAAGAATCTTTCATCGAATTGAAAAGTTTATGCGAATTTCAACAAATATTTGCACCACATGAAGCCATTAACATCAATTAATTATTTCTTTTTTCTTTCTACCTGCTCTACTTGCGCTCGTATTATTAAAGAATGCGGAATAACTTCCGAACAATTCAAGATGATCGACATTAAAACCGGCGTACAACCTGATCATCTGCAACACATGCGCAGTTTAACCGATTCGTATGCAAGCCTATTCAGTAAAGCTGCATTAAAATACCGTGCGATGGGATTGCATGAACGCGAATTGAGTGAAGAGGAGCTGCGCGATTATATTTTACAGGAGTACACTTTTCTTCGTCGACCTGTGGCGATTATCGGCAACGCAATCTTTATCGGTAATACCAAGAAAAATATTGACGCGTTGACCGAGGCAGTAAAGCTTATCAAAGGCTAGTTGTTACATTTGCGCGCAATCTTCTTCACGTGAACAGCACGATACTTTCACATTTTTTCCTGTTTGCTTCTATGGCGATCTATGCGGCAGGATTTACAATTATTAAGGAAGTCACTCCGGAATTTGTAAGTTCAGAAGGATTCGTTGCCTTACGCGTTATCGGCGCAACACCATTGCTGTGGTTATCCGGCTTGTTCATCAAGGAACGTGTGCAACGAAAAGACATCGGGAAGCTGGCATTGTTATCGTTGTTTGGTGTATCTATCAATCAATCGCTATTTGTGAAAGGCATGAGTCTGACTTCACCCATCAGCGGCGCAATTATTATGATTACATCGCCATTACTGGTGCTGATTTTAGGCAATATTATTTTGAAGGAAAAAATTACATGGCTCCGGGTTTCAGGAGTTGTTGTTGGATTAGGAGGCGCGGCGCTACTCATTTTAAGTAACACCGTTCAAACTACTAAATCTGATGATCCGCTGGGTGACCTGTTTATCTTCATCAACGCATTGTCGTGGGGATTGTTCTTAGTCCTCGTTAAACCATTGATGCAGCAGTATCACACTATCACCGTTTTGAAGTGGGTATTTCTTTTTGGATCGTTTATCCTTATTCCTTTGGGATTCTCGGGCATCCAAGCAATCGACTGGCCATCACTAACAGGACATACCTGGTTTAACATCATGTTCGTGGTTATCGGCGTTACATTCATTGCTTATCTGTTAAACATTTTTGCGCTGAAGACACTAAGTCCTTCTGTTGTGAGTGCTTACATCTATCTTCAACCGCTCATGGCAGCGGGAATCGCGCTGTATCTGGGTAAAGATGAACTCACGTGGCAAAAAGTACTTTCTGCGGTGCTCATTTTCGCCGGAGTGATTATGGCCGGAAAGAAAACACGTTCCACTGCATAGTTGTACATTTGATGTTATGAAATCAATGACCGGCTTCGGGAAAGCCACCTGCGAACTGGCAGGTAAAAAAATTACGGTCGAAATTCGCTCGCTCAATAGTCGCCAGCTGGACCTCAACATGCGTGTGGCACCTACCTACCGCGACAAAGAAGCTGAAATCCGCGGCGAACTTTCACGCGCATTGGAACGCGGGAAAGTTGACTTTAGTTTATACGCTGAAGGAGCAGGCGAGCAACAAGCGGCAGCCATCAATCATCCCATCGCTTTAGCATATCACAAAGAATTAAAAGCGTTGGCCGAACTTATTGGTGAACAGCGTGAAGATTTTCTTTCATTAATTATTCGCATGCCGGATGTAATGAAACAAGATAAGCAAGAGCCTGATGAACAGGAATGGAATGCGGTGAACGCCTGTATTCAGGAAGCCATTTCGGCATTTCAGCAGTTTCGTAATACGGAAGGCCAAGTATTGGCGCAGGAATTTCGTCAGCGGATTAATTTGCTATTGCAACTGTTGGAAGATGTTGTTGCATTAGATCCGCAACGTGCTGTAAACGTTCGTGAGCGCTTGCAAAAGGTATTGACAGAACAACTCTCTCCGGAAAAAATTGATCAAAATCGTTTTGAGCAAGAACTGATTTACTATTTGGAAAAGTTCGATATCACCGAAGAAAAATTACGTTTAAAAACCCACTGCGATTATTTCCTGAAAGTAATGGCAGAACCTGCAAGCGGCAGAAAGCTTGGATTTATTGCACAGGAAATCGGGCGTGAGATCAACACCATCGGTTCTAAAGCAAACGATGCCGGCATACAAAAACTGGTGGTGCAGATGAAAGACGAACTGGAAAAAATTAAAGAACAACTGTTAAACGTATTGTAGTGAGCCACTCCAACACATCGGGCAAGTTGATCATTTTTTCGGCACCATCCGGAGCAGGGAAAACAACCATTGTGCATCATTTACTGAAACAATTTCCGATGCTGGAATTTTCAGTATCCGCTACATCACGTGCAGTGCGTGGCGATGAGCAACATGGTGTAGATTATTATTTTTTATCCGAAGATGAATTTCGTGCTCGCGTTGCAGCCGAAGAATTTGTTGAATGGGAAGAAGTTTATCCCGGACAAATGTATGGTACGTTGAAATCTGAAGTAGAGCGAATCTGGAGAAAAGGTCATCATGTAATTTTTGATGTGGATGTGATTGGCGGCATGAATTTGAAAAAGCAGTACGGTGATCGTGCGTTGTCTGTATTTGTAGAGCCTCCATCCATGGAAGTATTGGAACAACGTCTGCGTCATCGGGCAACCGAACCGGAAGAGAAAATTAAAATGCGCATTGCAAAAGCAGGTTCGGAATTACAATTCAAGAATCGTTTTGACCATGTGATTACCAATAATATTTTGGAAGAATCGTTCCTGCAGGCCGAAGCGTTAATTCGTAAATTTCTCCATCTGTAGCTTCATGAAAATCGGATTGTTTTTTGGTTCCTTCAATCCAGTGCATCACGGTCATATGATTTTGGCGAACTACATGCTGGAATTTACCGACCTCGACAAAATCTGGTTTGTAGTTTCTCCTCACAATCCGCTGAAAGAAAAAAGTTCCCTACTCGCGGATCATCATCGTTTGGAAATGGTAACACGAGCAATCGGTGATCACCCCAAATTAAAACCTTCCGACATTGAATTTCGTTTGCCGCAACCATCGTTTACCATAAATACTTTGGCGCATCTTTCGGAAAAATATCCGGATGTTCAATTTGCCCTGATTATGGGAGCTGACAATTTGCAGAGTCTTCATAAGTGGAAGAACTACGAACAAATTCTGGAACACTACGACATTTATGTTTATCCGCGTCCGGGCGTAACCAATGATGAATTACTGAAGCATCAGCGTGTCCACGTAACAGAGGCTCCTCTGATGAATATCTCCAGTACATTCATTCGTCAAGGCATCAAAGCAGGTAAAGACATGCGTTATTTCGTCCCGACGGAAGCTTTCCAATATTTGGGAGAAATGCACTTTTACAAAAAGTAAATCACGGCAAAATTTCGCATCAAGGCAGAATTTCTTATTATTGAATACCCAAATCGCCCGCTTTGCACCAGCATTATGAAACAAAAGTTGGTTCCGTAATCTTACAGGAACCGTTTTACTACTTGAATATCAAGGAAGGAGCCGAGATATTGGAGGAAGATGCGCGCGAACTTATTGAATTGGGAACCCGAATTACTCACGGTCTTAAAGTAGCCGCATTGGTTGATGCAACAGCTTCATTTACTATTGATCAGGCAGCCCGTGACTATTTTGCGAAACAAACAGCTCCCGAACAATTTATCTGTGTTGCTGTAATCACCAATTCGCTACCGCAGCGACTGTTGGTTAACTTCTACATTAAATTCAGCAAGCCCAACACACCAACCAAACTGTTTGGTACTGTTGAAGATGCCAGAAAATGGTGCGAAAGTTTTCTTTAAAATAAAAAAGCGAAGTCCTCACTCGAGAACTTCGCCTTACATATTTCTTATTCTTTTATCGCTGAATAACCACCGGAAGTGTTGTTGACTGTCCGCCGGAAATGATGCGCACCGAATAAACGCCGGCAGCTGCATTCAATTCCATTTGATGTGTGAATGCCCCGTTTGCTGCAACCTGTGTTGCATAAACAGACTGACCCAACACATTAAACACTTCGATAGTAACATTACCTGAACCAACGGTTGTACCTTGAATCTGGAAGTTGCCGTTGTTTGGATTAGGCAACAACATCAACGTTCCTTGCAAGATTGTACCTTCCTGCACCGTCGTCGCGTCATCCGTAGATTCAAGATTCGACTGTGTAGACAAGTTGTCGATCAATACATTCGGTTGATTTAATCGCAGAGAAGGAGAACAACCACCAAAAGGATGTTGCGCTTCAATCATGTACCACAAGTTTCCGCTAGGTGCAGTTACGTCTGTGTACGTAAATACGTTACCTGCTACTGATGTCAACAATGTCATCTGTGAAATACTTGGTCCACGGTAAATGTTATAGGTACTGATCGGTAAACCTTCATAAGCTGTCCACGCCAAGTTGTAACCACCAAACATCGATGGGCTAACTTGCAAGTGTATACTGCGATGGTGGAAACTGGTATCACTTTCCTGTCCGCAATTGTCTGTTGTGCTGATCACATAACGATTAGCCATTACCTGCGGATTTGATGTCATGTCAACATACGTTGTAAACTGACTAACAGGTTGTGTTCCAATTAAAGCATACACTCCGGAAACAGAAGTTTCACGATAAATATTGTATGTTCCGGATGCAGGAGAATTCAGTCGTTCCCAAATGATGACATTTTTATTAATTGATGTATCAACGGTTACGAAGCAAATCTGTTCGTTGTACATATTCAGCGAATCAACATAAACCTCAACGGAATCCATGTCTGTTCCGCACGCACCGGTTGCAGTAACGTAGTACACCGTAGAAACGGAAGGAACAGCGAATGTAGAAGCTGCATTCGGATTCAACACAGTCGCGCTTGGAGTCCAGGTATATGTTGCAGATGGATCGTTGGATGATGCAACAAGATTTACCGTGTCTCCACAAGAAGCGTATACAAATTGATTAGTGACAACCGTCAAACCTAGGACGGAAACAACTGTATCAGCCAGTGTGACTACACATCCTGCAGCATCAGTAATCGTAACGGAATACATGCCGGCAGGTACACTTGAAATATTCTGTGTGGTAGCACCATTGGACCAAGCATACGTGTATGGGGCTGTACCGCCGACAACCGTCGTATTAACCGATCCGGACGGTGACGGACAGATATCAGGATTAGCAAAAATGTAACCTGTAAAATTGGTGTTGTTGCCAACTGAAGTAGTACCGGTAACAACACAACCTAAAGCATCCGTTACAGTAACCGTGTATGTACCGGCATTTAGATTATTAGCAACGGCCTGATTTCCCCCTGAAGGTGCCCATGCATACGAGTATGGTGCGGATCCACCTGTAGCACTTGCCGATGCGCTTCCCAAGCCCTGACAAGTAACGGGTTGTGAATTAACTGTTACAACAGGCCCGTTATAACCCACAGTAACAGTTGCTGAACCGCACAAAGTGCCATCTGTAACAGAAACCGTATATGTTCCCGGAGCAAGATTAGTTGGGTTAGCAACAGTATCTCCGCTAGGAGACCAGAGATAGGAGTAATTACCATTTCCGCCTGTTGCAGTTGCTGAAGCAGAACCATTAGTAGCACATGATGCCGCGGTAGAGGTTGCTGTTACTGTTAACGCAGCAGTAGAAGGAATACAAGTTTGACAATTCGTTTGAAAATATAAACCGGCCATAGCAAGTGTATAACAATCGCCTCCGATTGAAAGACTGTAGTTACAGGTATTTTGCCCGGCAGTAACGTTGGTCGAAGTTGAAATTTCGTTCCACCAATTCCATTGCGGCTGTACCACATTCTGTCCGTTCATGTTAATGGTATATCCCGGCATTTGCATATCCCCTACCAGCATGAATGCGCTTCCGGAAGTAGAAGCCGCACAGGCATTAAAACCTGTCATGTTGTGAGTTAAATTTCCGCCCATTAACGTACGACAGCCATCGTCAATCTGAATACTTCCTGTATAGCTGGCTGATGGATCCTGATATATCACCAACAAAGTAGCACCTTCCACGTCAACTGAAGAATTACTTGCAGTCCCGGTAGGCAATCCGCTAATCATATATGTTCCGGGTGTTGTTACTAAAGAAGTAACATCAGCACGCCACACATGTGTTCCGTTCATACCCCAGCACACATCCACCGAACTTCCGATTAAGGTCATCGGTACATTGCTAGAGCTATTAGACGGAGTTGTAATTGTTGCTGTAATGCCCGGAGCTACACCCAAAGCTTCAGTATATAAATATGCTTTCAATACGGTTGCGCAAGATGGCATTGCAGAAACCAGAAATGGTGCCGGTTGCGGAATTCCTATTGGGGTAAAGCGTTGCCCCAGGCGCTGACTCACCATGGTATAATTTAATCCGCATGCCGTATTCGAATACGTCATGTTTAACGTATCGTTACCGTTAAGCGGATTAACCGGTGTTTGGGTTACACGATTGGTAGAGTGTTGTTGCGCCCATGCAGCGGTTCCGATGGGCGGATTAGTTTGCTGTGCTGTTATCGCTGAAGCGAATACGAGTGCTGTTGCAAGGACGAGTGTTTTCATGAGGAGGTTGATTTTAGCCACTACAAGTTCCATAAAAAAACGGTAGGGGAAAGAAATATTTCGCAAACTTCTTACGCGGTCACATCATCAAATTGAAGAAGAAATTCACGTAAATTGAGCATTACACAGACTACAATCTGCCGTGAAAAAGAATCTGCGATTCGCCCGAAACAGGAAATTTGTAGACGAAAACAAACTAATGATCAGGGACTTACGCTAAAACAGCGCTTAACAGCGACTCAAACAGCAGTTTGCCGTCTGTATTGCCCAGCTCCCCATCGGCAGCGCGCTCCGGATGCGGCATCATTCCGAAAACATTTTTACCTGCATTACAAACCCCGGCAATATTATCGGTTGCACCGTTAGGATTGGCCTCATCAGTGATGTTACCTTTTTCATCGCAATAGCGGAACAAAATCTGTCCGTTGCGATTCATTTCCGCTAAAGTTTCGGCAGATGCGTAGTATTTACCTTCTCCGTGCGCAATCGGAATTTTAAGTGCCTTATTCGCAGGAACCGTCGCCGTAATTAATGACTGATTGTGTTCCGCTTTAATGAAGACATTTTTACAAATGAACTTACGACTGTTGTTGTGTAACAAAGCTCCCGGCAACAAACCGGACTCACACAAAATCTGAAATCCATTGCAAACACCAAATACAATTCCACCTTTCCCTGCAAATTCGATAACCGATTCCATGATTGGAGAGAATCGCGCGATAGCGCCGGAACGCAGGTAATCACCATAAGAGAATCCTCCGGGCAAAACCACTGCATCTACGTTTTTCAGATCCCGATCCTTGTGCCACAACTCCACTACCTCTTGCCCCATAATGGTTTCAAGAACATACATCATATCACGATCGCAATTGGATCCCGGAAAAACGACAACGCCAAATTTCATACTATTGATTTATTAGGTTGCAAAGATACGATATGAGCCGGCAATAAGCCTTAGTTGCCTCGTATTAAATATCCACTAATAACCGCACCAATTAACAAAATGTACACGAATTCGCGAGAAACAGGCTTTCTCATAGAAATAAAATAATTGGTTGCGAAGATGGTTAGCGGAGCGAGCAAAAAAAGAAATGACGAACTGTGAAAGTGTTGTGATGGCAGCACCGTTAACGCCGAAAAAATTCCCATCCAGGAAAGGACGGTTATGCTTTTTTTCGTTTTCATAGCACTGGTTCCCGTTCCAACAACATACCTGTATAAAGCACCAAGAAAAATAATCACCAAGACACCGAATACTGCATAATCCGCACTACCTAACTTCAGGAACCAGTTCTTATTCATGACGGGATCAATGACATAACTTCGGGTAATACCACGCCAATTATCCATCATGAAAAAATAAAATCCGGAGTAAATAAACGGCAATACTGCTCCTGAAAACAATATTGCCCACTCTCGTCCATTGAATGGTCGGAGGATGATGAGCGCAACAAGCAAAAACAAAATAAAGAGAATCGCAGGGAAATAAATTAACGCAGCAAGGCCGGCCAAGACACCGGCATGAAAAATAATACCCTTAACCGTTTCATCGCGATAGGTGCTTAATACCAAATGAAGCGACCACACCACAAGAAATGTGGCAGGCAATGCGGGATGCAGCCATAATAATCCGGGGCTGGACGAGGCCATCGTAACGTATAACAATGCCGGCAACCACGATTTTTTAGGGGCAATCTGATGTTCGTTGACGACATAGTTGATACTGAATCCGGTCAGAATAACAATGATTACGCCCAAGATCCTCGCCACAAAAGGATTTCCGATCAACCAGGGCTCTATGCTTCCATATAAGGGCATATTTACCTGCAAGTTGGGTTGAGCCTCTAAAAAGAATCCGGGCAACCACAACAAAACTGCTGTCAATGGTATTAAAACCAATGAAACCGGCTGTTTTGAAGATGTAATACCGATGAACACAGCAGAATTGTTTCGGCAAATTTAGCCGAATACCGTTCAGGATTGCTAAATGATGACAGAACTCATCGCTGAAACCGCTTTGTCATTTCAAATGAATTATTATTTTTGAGCACTCATTTTAAAACAACACGATTATGATGAATCAAGAAGGTTTCTGGTACGCTGTAGGTCGCGCTTTCTATAAGGCATTCGAATTGCTCGAGTGGACTTACGACACACTTTCTCCTAACAAAGTTCTGATCGCTGTTGGATTCGTTGCGTTTTTCGCTTGGATGAAAATGCAGAATGATTATAACAAGAAAGCTGCGAAAGACGGAACAATTAAGTAGTTCTTTCAACAAAATAGCATAAAAAAATCCCGCCTCTCAGCGGGATTTTTTAGTTTAGAATCCTTTCCATTCCATTAAATCTTTACCGATATCGCGCCGGTAATACGCTCCCTCAAAACTCACGCTGCTCGCAGCGCCGAATGATATTTGAAGTGCTGATTCAATCGATTCGCCCATGCCCGTGAAAGCCAATACACGTCCTCCATTGGTCACTACTTTTCCGTTCTGCTGTTTGGTTCCTGCATGAAATACCGTCGCATCAGAAACTTTTTCCAGACCGCTGATTTCTTTGCCTTTCTCATAATCTCCGGGATATCCGCCGGCTACCATCATGACTGTAGTTGCAGTGCGATCATCAATCTTCAGCTCAACACGATGTAATTCCTTTTTACCAACTGCAACAAATAGTTCCAGCAAATCGCTTTGAATGCGCGGCAGTACCACTTCCGTTTCCGGATCGCCCATGCGGCAATTGTATTCAATCACTTTCGGATCGCCATGATCATTCATCAATCCGATAAATATAAATCCGACATACGGTATACCATCTTTGCGTAAACCTTCGATCGTTGGTTTTACAATTCTCTCTTCTACCTTTTGAATAAATGCAGCGTCTGCAAAAGGCACAGGCGACACAGCCCCCATTCCTCCGGTATTCAACCCGGTATCACCTTCACCGATGCGCTTATAATCTTTAGCTGCAGGTAGTATTTTATAAGAGTTGCCATCCGTTAATACAAAAACGGATAGTTCGATACCTTTCAAAAATTCTTCAATCACCACACGACTGCTGGCAGCGCCGAATTTAGCATCGGCCAACATGGCGTGAAGTTCTTGTTGTGCATCCGCTAATGTTGCCGGAATAACAACGCCTTTACCGGCAGCGAGTCCGTCAGCCTTTAATACATACGGTGGCTGCAAAGTTTCCAGAAATGCTAAGCCTTGCTGCAGGGTGTCTTTAGTAAAGGTCTGATATGCAGCCGTAGGAACTCCATGACGAATCATGAATTGTTTTGAAAAATCTTTACTGCCCTCCAACTGTGCACCTTGCGCCTGCGGACCAATAACCGGAATGTGTTTCAATGCCGCATCATTCAAAAAGAAATCATGCACACCTTTTACCAATGGATCTTCCGGACCAACAACCACCAAACTAATCTCATGCTCCAACACGAAATTTTTAATCGCAGCAAAATCTGTGGCGGAAATGTCCACGTTCGTACCGTGTAACGCAGTACCTGAATTGCCTGGCGCGATGTATAGTTTTTTGAGTAACGGACTTTGAGATAATTTCCAGGCGAAAGCATGTTCACGACCGCCGGAACCAAGTAATAAAACGTTCATGGGCGCAAAGATAGAACTCCGCGCGTTAGACTCACTCCTTCTTTTCGAAGATCATCGCATCCGAGTTGATGCAATACCGCAAATTCGTCGGAGGCGGGCCATCATCAAACACGTGACCCAAATGACCGCCACACTTCTTGCAGGTGACCTCTGTGCGAATCATGCCGTGAGAAGTATCTCGCGTATACGCCACTGCAGTTGAATCCCAGGGCAAAGAAAAACTCGGCCATCCGCAGTGGGAGTCGAACTTCTGATCGGAAGTAAACAAGGGAGCCTGACAACCGGCGCATTTGTACAGTCCTGCTTCTTTGGTGTTCCAATACTTTCCGGTGTAAGGACGTTCGGTGCCTTTCTGTCGCAAAATATAATATTGCTCGGGAGTTAGTGTTTTACGCCATTCTTCGTCAGACTTTGCAATGCTTGTAGAATCCATTTTAGTTTTTGTTGAGTCAACAACAATTGCAACAGAGTCAGTAGGGACGGTATCCGGCTGTAAACAGGAAATACTCAAAGAAATAAAAAGTGCTGCCGTAATCATTCGCATGTAGCTGTTTGCAAGTTGTTACTGCAATTTACAACAAACAAATTCACGGAAATGTTGAAGAATGTTAAGCGGATTATTTCGCTCCGAATCGCAATTCGTATTTGCCGACATGTACTACCATGTCATCAATTTCACGATTCATTTGAAGTTTGCCACCGGTAGCGCTTCCTACGCGATTCACAGCACTCATGGCTAAATCCCAACCATCTACACGAGTGCCGTTGTTAGCTACCAGAACCTCTTCTACCAATTCAGGATCAACATTCGGACGACGATCCAATTTTGTTTTCATCCATTGCATTGCGTATTGACCCGCAGAGATTGCAGTGTTATTGCTAGTCGCAGGAGCAGCCTGATTCAATGTGTTGTAAAATGCATCAGAGAATTCAGCCGCTGCCGGATTGATAGTGTTTGAAGCCAAGCGTACAACTGAAGGTTCAATAGTATTCCAATTCACCGATTTCGCAGCAACAGGAGTTGTAACTGTCGTGTTCAATCCTGCAGTGAGCACAGGTTTTGCGCCGCCTACAACTGTTGTATTATCCACATTAGCGATTGGTGAACCGGAGGTATTTCCTGAATTGGCGTTGTTCGGTTTTGTACCGGGAACGGTGGAATTGTTATTAACCGCGAATCCGTTACCGTTGTTATTCAATTCTTCACTACCGATATTCCACAATCCGATCGTAATCAAAATCGCAACAGCTGCTGCCGCCGACCATTGTACACCGGGCAACCAGAACCATGCTCCGCGTTCCTTGCGGTACAACGATTTCTTATCCTCGAAAACAACGGTAGTATCAGGAGTAACTATTGTATTACGGTAAGCGCTGATTAATGCAGCATATTCAGGATGAACTTTCAGATACTCGTTCAAGGTTTGCTGTTCCATTACGGAAAGCGTTCCTTCTGCAGCTTGCATGCATACCACATCAATGTTTTCGGAGTTGATGGTAAATGCCGTACGTTTCAAACTTGCTTTATCTGCAAATACTATCGTTGTATCCGGCTGCACAACAGTTTGACGTAACTGATCGAACTCCAGTTGCAAATGCGGATATAACTGCAACAGTAGCTTCCATTCCGCTTGCTCAGCGGTTGTGAGCGTTTGATCCAATGCACCCAATACCAGTTCTTCGAATCGATTGACATCAGGAGCGGTGCGTTTCAGTGCGGCTTTATGTTCAAAAACAACATCATCCGCAACCAACTTGGTCTGTTGTAATGCTTCGTATTCCTGTTGTATTTCCGGATGTTGCGCAACAAATGCATTCCACTGCTCGTGTTGTTCTGCACGCAATGTTCCTTCAAACGCAGCGATCATCCACTCTTCGTAGTTTGCCAGAGTGATTGTTTCTGCGTTACGCTTTAACATTTCCTTATCGTCAAACACAACCGAAAGATCCGGGCTCAAACGTGTTTGCTGTAAGAGATGAAATTCTTGTTCCAGCTTCGGATTGTTCTTCAGCGCTCGCTCCCACATTTTCAATTCCTCCGCTGTGCAAGTGCCTTCCATCACGGCAATCATTAATTCCAATGGTGCAGCCGGTTCGTTGTTGATTACATCGTTTGATTTCTTCAACGCCTCTTTCGCATCAAAGCGAATTTCTTCGCCGGTTTCAAATGAGATATTTCTGTAATCGTCCAACGTCGCTTTTAATTCAGGATTCGCATCAAGGAACACCAATAACTCATCCACCTGCTCCGCAGAGAGATTGCCCTCGATATAATCGAGCAACCAGGCTTCATAGTTATGGCGATTTATGTTCATGTGTTAAACTACTTTTTCGATGCTACCAATGTAATTTTTCAAAAATGTTCGTGCCCGGAAGATATACACCTTCACTTGGGATTCAGTTAGGTTGGTGATTTCACCGATTTCCTGATAAGAATACCCTTCATAATCGCGCAACATAATTACAGAACGTTGTATTTCCGGCAGTTTGCCTAATGCTTCCTGAAGAATTTCTTTCAGGTCGCTGTATTGTTTGTTGTGCGAAACAGCTGCCATCGCCACCTCATCCATCGAGCCCTGTCGCTGATCTTTACGAAGCACGTCTATCATGGTTCTGTACGCCGTAGTAAACATGTATGACTTCGCATTCTTCGCCTCTGTTTCAGAAACTTTCATCCACAATTTTTCATAAGTATCCTGAACAATGTCTTTGGCTTTGTCTTTATCCCTGACATTCTTCAAAATGAAGCGGTACAAGCTGTCTGAGTACAGGTCAACACAGCGGTTAAATTCTTCTACGGTCATGGCTCAATCGGGTGCGTTTTGAGAATAAGACGATTTCGGCAGCAGTAAGTTACACCCCTGCCGGTATTTTTTATTCATCTCCTCAAAAATACTCATTAGTTATTGATTTTCAGCTAATTATAATCGCCCTACAAAACGATGTGACTTTTCATCTTTCGAAGAATTATGCCAACAAAAGATCTTAAATACTACATTTACTCACCCTATACTCCCCTTATGAAACTCCTTTCCGGCCCAAAATCACTTGTAGCAATTGCTATTGCATTGACATGTATTACATCCGCTGTACGTTCACAAATTGCGATTACCGCGGGCCCTTCTGTCAGTTACATGATCAATCCGAGAATCAATAACATTCTGAGCGCTTTTAACAGTCAGGCTTCAGTGCAGACTCCTTTTAAAATGCAACGCTTTGCTACGGGATTGAACTTCGGTCTGGATTTTGAACTGGACAACGGCCTGGTCTTGTCGCTGTTTACCTTTCATTATGAAGGCATGAAGAATTCGGCATTTGCCTCCGACACGTTGTATTCCTACAATTACGATTACAAACACAGCATGACTGCCGTTGGCGTATTAAACGCACTGGCTAAAGGAGAGAATGGTGTGTTTGTGCGTTTAGATTTGATATGTTTCGGTAAACAAAAACTGCGTTTAACAACAAAAGAAGTACAACACTTTGCCGGTGATTTTACGATCGAAACAACCACTAAAACTATTTGGAACAATACCTTGTTCCCATCCTGGACACCCGGAATTGTATTGGGTAAAGAAGGAAAATTTTATCGCATTCAGGCGCAATGGCAGGCTGTTATTCCGCGCACACCAAGCTATCTGGCGCGTCACATTGGTTTAGAATGGGAAGATCATCCCGTTAAAGTGGGTTACTCTTCACTTTCAGTATCGCTGATGTTACGTTTGGGCGGACGTTAAAACTGCCCCCAATTATTTAATTCCTCTTCAGTCCACAACTCAGGGAAAAAGATGCGTCGCTGGTAGGACGGATGCAAATACTTTTGCCATTCACTTCCTCCCGTTGCCGCTTTTCCTTCTCCGCGGGAATTCAAATAATATTCGGCAGTTTTTAAATGTGCCAGTGGCCATATCACATTGTACGTATGATCAAAATTGCGCAGCGCGTGTTTCAAACGAGTAACATCAGCGCCGGCATTCAGCATGCTGTGATAACGACTTAACACATGTTGGTTACGCATCTCTGCAGCAAGACGCTTAAAGCTATCCAGATACTTCTCTTCAAACAATTGCATCAATTGTGTTTTGCGTCCTGTCTTCCGATCATATCCTGCATCGAGCCAATACAACTCACCAAACAACTCATCAATGCTCGCATCAGGAGACATTGAGCCTTTGACACGATGATTGAGCAGGTAGTGTAAAGTAGTACACATGATTTCAATTACACGAAACTGCGCCGACTGAAAGCCGCTTGCAGGAGCTAATGCTAAACGGAATTCGTTGTACTGATCGTAGTCCATGCCTTCTCGCATCACACTGAATGATTGCGTTAAAATTCCGGCATAACGATTCACGCGTTCCAATTTCACGGTGAAGAAATCTGCATTGTTTTCTTCGGCGTGAACAATCTGTTCTAATTCATGAACTATCAATTTCAGCAACAACTCCGTTACCTGATGGTACATGATGAAAATAGGCTCATCCGGATAATTGGTGCGTGGTTTCTGTAAGGTTAAAAGTGTATCTACTTCAACGTAATCCCAATACGTAAGCGGGCGTTGATATAAAAAGCCTTTTAAAAACGAACCTGCATCCTGGTGCAACGCGGCGTATTTCTCTTCAATCTTTTTAACGGTGTCCAGATGGTCTTGCGGAATGTCGCTCATAACTGTTGTTGTTGGATTTCAAAATACGGAAATTACATACCGTTAAAAAAATGACACCTGTCATGAAATGCAAAGCGCGGCATTCCTTACGAAATACCGCGCTCCGGGGGATGTAATAAACCTTTATTTCTTTTGAATATTCAGCGGTGCTGTTAACCCTGAATAACCTACCAAATCCATTTTCACCGCACCTACCAGAATCTCAGCTTCTGCACGAATCGGAACTTTCGCCTGATCGTTCGATATCCAAACGGTCATGTCTTCTTCTTTCTTAAACACACGTCCCTTTTGCACGATCGGTCGGAACTTCAAACAATTTACACGGCCTACTTGCGACTTAATTGTTTCGGTGCCGATGTATCGCATTTTAAGTTCCCAGATTTCATCGTCCACAAACGTCGGGATAGAAAATACATCTCCTACTTTAGCTTTGCTGAAATCTATCGTACGAGCGAAGTAGAAAGATGATAACATATCCTGAATATTCTTCGGCACTACCACAGACTTCCCGTTGGATAATACTTTTCCGTTTTTGTGGTCGAAGATTTGATTTTGATTGATCTTAAAGCCACCTTCATCTACGTTGCGCACAAATATCCATGGGATTAATGCAGCTTCGTCCATATAGGTTTCGTAATGATCGCGCACTTTGAAAAACCAGTCGAATGCACCCAATGAATAACCTTTACCTACTGCGTGAAGCGTACTTCTTCCGTGAATCGGTTTGTTCGATTGATCAATGACAACTACAGCTTCACCGGCATTGATGGTTCCATAATGAATACGAAACTTCAAGGATTCGCCGCGTTTAAATGCTGCGTTATCTACTTTGCGGTACGAATTCTCCTCGCCGGAACCTGCCCATACAGACAAGGTACTTAGGATTGCTAAAGAGAACATCAGGCGTTTCATGATTGACAAATTTTAGTTGCGTTTCCTGATAAAGTGCAAAGCGTGTGCCAAATGCTTGTGATTTCAGGGATCGTAAGTCCCATCAACTCCACAGATCACTAATTTACAACTATTTACACATTTTATCACCTAGTATGTGGCACAATTAGCACAACAAATGGCAAAAAAAGACCGCCGTATGAACTACGGCGGCCTCCTCTAATCGGGTGATATTTGCATATCTCCCTATCGTTCAATAGTAAACTTGTATTCTTTAGCCCAAGCATCCTGTTTGTCATCAAATGCTTTGCCGGCCTTTTCAGCGCGCGCATCTCCATTTTTCAGAGCACCCACCAATTGGTCATCCAATTTTGCAACTTCCTCTTGTTCACCTACATGGTATGCAGGGTTGCGTTGAACCTTCATCGCAAGAGCATAGTCGGAGTTTGCAATAGCCAACAAGCTGTCCATATACGTAATGGCTGCATCTTTCATCACTGTTTCTTCATCAAATGCAGCGAGTCCATTCAACTTGGTGCGAATGTCGGAGATAACAGCTACCAGGTTTTTATGCGCCTCGATGGTAGGCATTGAATCTAAACCAAACGATTCGTCAAACGTGGTCTGCGCGTCGAAATATGGGTTGATCAAATCCACTACCTGATCATTGTACTTCACAGCTTCTTCTGTACTCGACTTAACCTTTACATTGCTACAAGCCGTAACACCAAGGGAAATGATAACGGCGGCGAAAATAGTTTTCATGTGTTGCTAATTTTTATTGGCCACAAAGGTAGCCTGCACAACACGGCAAACAATTTAGAATACGCCGTAAAATGAGTTCTTCAAACGCACTCTGACGCTTGCTTTCAAATTGTATTTCAGCGTGTTACAACTTACAATACGACATTCACAATCTTCTTCGGTACCACAATCACCTTTTTCGGTGTTTTGCCGTCCAGGTACTTCTGCGCCTCCGCACTTGATAACACTTGTTGCTCTACTGCTGCCGCGTCTAGATCTGCAGGAAGCGGAAGTGTGAAGCGCATTTTACCGTTAAACTGCACCGGATAGTTAATGGTATTATCTACCAAATATTTTTCTTCAACAGCCGGGAATTGCGCAAATACAATACTGGTGTCATGACCCAACAACGACCACAACTCTTCGGTAATGTGCGGAGCGAATGGAGCCAATGCAATGGTTAACGGTTCCAGAATTGCACGCTTGTTGCATTTCAAATCCGTGAGTTCGTTGACACAGATCATGAACGATGACACCGCAGTATTGAACGACATTTTTTCGATGTCTTCTTTAATTTTTTTCAATGTGCGGTGCAACACTTTTAGTTCCGCTTCACCGGGAGCATCGTCAGAAATATTCAGATTACCGCCTGCATAAAACAAGCGCCAGAAACGCTTTAAGAAATTGTGTGTTCCTGAAATACCATTGGTGCTCCACGGCTTGTGCTGCTCCAGTGGCCCAAGGAACATTTCGTACAAACGCAAGGTGTCCGCGCCGTATTCCGCACAAATGGCATCAGGTGTAACGACATTGTATTTGGACTTCGACATTTTTTCTACTTCCGGCTTTACCTCGATCTTGTCTTGAGAAAGGAAATAATTTCTGAACGCCGCATCTTTCATACGCGTCTTCTCTGCTCCTTCTTTATCGATCCAATATTTGCCTTCTGTGAATTGAACAAAATCAACCAAATAGTTTTTGTAAAACGCACCTTCACGCTGATCTTCCGGTGCTAATACCATGTACTTCTCATCTCCGGATGATCGATCAACAAAAACGTTAGCCTTCATACTCATGCCCTGAATCATCCCCTGGTTCACCAGCTTTTGCGCAGGTTCCTGAACACTGATCTTTCCGATGTCGTATAAAAACTTCGTCCAAAAACGCACATACAACAAGTGACCGGTAGCGTGTTCGGCTCCGCCCAAATACAAATCCACATTTTTCCAGTAATCGGCATCTTCTTTCAAAACGAGATCACCGGTTTCGTTCGGACTCATGTACCGTAAAAAATACCAGGAAGATCCGGCCCAACCGGGCATGGTGGTGGTTTCGAGCGGGAATCCCTGATACGACCAATCCTTAGCCCTAGCCAGCGGTGGCTCTCCCGATTCCGTTGGTAAAAACTTATCTACTTCCGGCAAAACCAGCGGCAAATCACTCTCATTCATCGTAACCGGAATGCCGTTTTTGTAATACACCGGAATAGGTTCGCCCCAATAACGTTGGCGACCGAAAGCAGCATCGCGCAAACGATAATTGATTTTGCCTTTACCGATGCCGCGCTTTTCTATTTCTTCAATCGCTTTGCGTATAGCGGCTTTCACCTCCAGTCCGTTCAGAAAATCGGAGTTGATGCATTGCCCTTCTTTCGCATCGTACGACTCTTTTTCAAAATCATGTCCTTCCGGTGCCGACACTACTTGGGGAATAGCCAAACCGAATTGTTTAGCGAACGCATGATCTCGTGCATCGTGCGCAGGAACTGCCATTACAGCGCCTGTGCCATATCCTGCCAATACGTATTCGCCGATATACACAGGTATTTTCGCGCCATTGAATGGATGTACGACATAAGCACCCGTAAACTGTCCGGACACTTTCTTCTCGGCCTGCCGTTCACGCTCCGATTTGTTCTTTGCTACCTCAACATAATTGTTGACTTGATCGCGATAGGCTGAAGTAGTAATCGCGCTTACTAAATCATGTTCGGGAGCAAGTGTCACGAATGTTACACCAAAAATAGTATCGGGACGCGTGGTGAAAACTTCTATCGTGGCATCACTACCGTCAACTCGAAAAACTAATGATGTTCCTTCCGATTTACCAATCCAGTTGCGTTGTGCTTCTTTAATCGATTCCGACCAATCCAATTGTTCCAAATCATTCAGCAAACGATCTGCGTACGCTGTAATGCGCAAGCTCCATTGTGGCATACGTTTACGTTCCACAGGATATCCGCCGCGTTCCGAAACACCATCTTTTACTTCGTCATTGGCAAGTACCGTTCCCAATTGCGGACACCAATTCACCCATGCTTCGCCCAAATACGCCAAGCGGAAATTCATCAGAACATCTGACTTTTCCTGCTCCGTAAACTGCTTCCATTGTTCCGCCGAAAAAGGTTTTACATCATGCTCAATATCGCCGGTTAACACCTGATGCGTTGTCCCGTTAAAACCTTCTTTCTCAAATACCGCGATCAACGTATCAATAGACTCTGCACGATTGGTTTCGCAGTTGTACCATGACTTAAAAAGTTGCACGAAAATCCACTGCGTCCATTTATAATAAGCCGGATCACACGTTTGCACTTCACGACTCCAATCGAATGAAAAGCCGAGTTTATCTAACTGCTCGCGATATCGTGCAATATTTTCTTTTGTCGTATCAGCAGGATGACGTCCGGTTTGAATCGCATACTGTTCTGCAGGAAGTCCGAACGCATCGTAACCCATTGGGTGCAACACATTGAAGCCCGACAAACGCTTATATCTGGAAACAATATCGGATGCGATGTAACCGAGTGGATGTCCGACATGCAATCCTGCTCCTGATGGGTAAGGAAACATGTCCAGCACATAATATTTAGGTTTGGATGGATCGCGCTCCACTTTGTAAGTTTCACGCTCCTTCCAATAGTTCTGCCACTTGCGTTCGATTTCCGAAAAATTGTATTCCATGCGATTCGATTTGAGAAGCGCGAATTTACGAGGGTTTCAGGGATTTGCCTAACGAGATGTTCAACTATTGCACTGCTATGGTCTTGTATTCCATCGGGCAACTTGTTAACAATGCATGTTGTAAATCCTATTGAAGTAAGGATAGCGTTGCTCTATTCCATTTTCTATTTTCGTGGCATGGCAGATGTATCCGTTCGCAGACGATTTCAGTCCTCCAACATTACCATTGTAATCAGCATTGCGTTGGTGTTGATCATGCTGGGCTTATTGACGGTATTGATCCTGAAAGCAAAAACCGTTTCGGATCATGTGAAGGAAAATATTGTAATTACGCTATTCCTCGATCCTGCGTTGAAGGACACTGAAATTCTTGCACTGCAAAAATCGATAGACGTTGAACCCTGGAGAAAAGCAACTGCTTTTGTAACAAAAGAAGAAGCCGCGAAATCGCTGCAACAAGAATTGGGTGAAGATTTTATCAAAACATTGGGATACAATCCGCTTTCGTCGAGTATAGAAATTTCGTTGCGTGCAGAATATGCGAACAACGACAGCATTGCTTGGATTGAACGTCAGTTGCGTGAAGATTCCCGAATTGAAGATGTAATTTACCAGAAAGACATGGTGGGCGCGGTGAATGAGCGTTTAGGATCAATCAGTCTGGTAATATTGGTGTTCAGCGGAGCATTGTTGTTTGTAGCCGTAGGCTTGATCTTCAACACCATTCGATTAGCTATCTATTCCCAGCGCTTTTTAATTCGCACGATGAATTTGGTGGGCGCTACTCAGGCATTTATTCGCAGACCATTTGTATTGAAAGGCATTCGGAACGGAATTGTTGGAGCTTTTCTGGCCATCGGCATTACGGTGGGCATTGTGCTTATCATCGACAAAAACTTCCGGGAACTGAAGCTGATACAGCTTGCAGATGTTGAAACATTAGGGATTTTGTGCCTGTTTCAAATATTGCTGGGCATTCTCATTACCTGGATTTCTTCTGCCCTGGCGGTGCGTAAATTTGCACTTCAAAGCACGGATGCGCTGTATATGAATTAACCTCTTACCTTTGCATTCAAATGGCTAAGACTACATCCACCACCCGCAAGCAGGAGAAAAAAGAAATTGCTCCCAACAAACTCGCTTTTGGCAAAGAAAACTACATGATTATTCTTGCCGGAGTTGGCGTGTTACTTCTAGGTTACATACTCATGATTGGTGGCGGTGCTGAAAATCCGAATGAATTTAATCCGGCTATTTTCGACACTCAACGTATCACCATTGCACCAATTACTTTGTTGATTGGATTTGGTGTTGTGTTATACGGCATCATGAAAAAGCCGAAAGGCGAAGCATAATCCACTTTACTGCTGATGAATCTCATTGACGCACTTCTGCTCGCTTTGGTAGAAGGCTTGACGGAATTTTTGCCCGTTTCTTCTACAGGACACATGGTACTTACTTCATCAGCGCTGGGAATTGCGCAGGATGATTTCACCAAAACATTTACGGTTGCCATTCAGTTAGGCGCCATTCTTTCTGTTGTCGCGCTTTACTTCAAAAAGTTTATCGACTTCCGCGATTTTAAATTCTATGTAAAGCTCGGTATTGCTGTTGTTCCTGCGCTGTTGTTCGGAAAGCTGCTAGACGATTTCATCGATTCGAAACTGGGCAACCCCGTATTCATCGCATTCTCATTACTGGGCGGAGGTATCGTATTGCTCTTTGTCGACAAGTGGTTTAAACAACCCGAAATCAAAGAAGAAAAAGAGATTTCGTATTTCCGTGCATTGATGGTTGGTTGCTGGCAAGTGCTGGCCGTGTTACTGCCCGGATTAAGCCGTAGTGCTTCCACCATTATTGGCGGTATGCAACAGAAATTTACCCGAGATCTTGCTGCAGAATTTTCGTTCTTTCTGGCTGTGCCTACGATGTTTGCAGCAACAGGATATAAGCTGTATAAGCATATCGACAATCACGGCATGTTCACCGGAGAAGAATTGAAATTGCTTACCGTAGGAAACATAGTGGCATTCATTGTAGGTATTTTGGCTATTAAGGTTTTTATAGGAATGGTGAAACAATACGGATTCCGCATTTGGGGCTGGTACCGCATAGCTATTGGTCTTGCGGTGTTGCTCGTACATTTCTTCGTTCAACCGCTTGTTGTATTCTGACATGCAGGAAACACTTTCGCCATACGAAATCGGGCAAGTGCTTATCGTCGATAAACCTTTGGGTTGGACGTCCTTCGATGTTGTCAATAAAATTCGCTATCAGCTGAAACACTCTACAGGAAAGCGTTTGAAGGTAGGACACGCCGGCACATTAGATCCTCTGGCATCAGGAGTTTTGGTTATCTGCACAGGTAAGTTTACAAAACGCATAGACGAATTTCAGGCACAGGAAAAAGAATACACGGGAATGATTGTAGTGGGTGCAACTACGCCCTGCTGTGATCTGGAAAAAGAAATTGATGCTTTTTATCCTGTTGCGCATATCACGGATGATTTGATTCACGAAACGATCCGCCAACAGTTTACGGGAAACATATTCCAGGTGCCGCCGGTGTTCTCTGCAATTAAAGTAGGCGGTAAAAGAGCCTACGAATCAGCACGATCGGGTGAAGTAATCACTATGCCTCCGCGAGAAGTTACGATTAGCGCATTTGAAGTCGTGAACATTGAGCGCGCTGAAAATGCGATTGTTATTCATTTTCGCATTGTTTGCAGCAAAGGCACCTACATACGTTCTATTGCGCGCGACCTCGGAGTCGCGTTAAATTCCGGGGCTTATCTCGGTGCATTACGACGGACCCGAATAGGCCAAATGCGTATCGAGGACGGCAAAACGATGGACGAATGGGTACAAACCCTTGAAAAATCGAATATTTCTGCCCAATTGGCGAATAAAGTTCCCGAATAACTTGACAACGGGGTGCCCGGAGGGATATATTTGCCGGCTCTTACCAAAACGGTACGACATCCCTAAAACAGGAATATGAAACTTTCTCAATTTAAATTCAATCTGCCACGCGACCTTGTGGCTGATTTCCCGGCCGATAATCGTGATGAATCACGTTTGATGGTGCTTCACCGCAAAACGGGTAAAATCGAACACAAATTATTTAAAGATATCCTCAACTACGTAGAGGACGGCGATGCGATGATTCTTAATGACACGCGCGTGTTTCCTGCTCGTTTATATGGCAACAAAGAAAAAACCGGAGCAAAAATTGAAGTGTTTCTGTTGCGCGAGTTAAACCGCGAAAGTCGTCTTTGGGATGTTTTAGTTGATCCTGCACGTAAGATTCGTATCGGTAATAAATTGTACTTCGGCGAAGATGATTCATTAGTTGCAGAAGTAATTGACAACACTACTTCACGTGGACGTACACTGCGTTTCTTATACGACGGTCCTTGGGAAGAATTTAAGAAGACGATTGAGTCAATGGGTAACACGCCTATTCCGAAATACATTCGTCGTCCTTTGGAAGAATCAGATACCGAGCGCTACCAAACTGTGTTTGCAAAAGCTGAAGGTGCTGTTGCTGCGCCATCTGCAGGATTGCATTTCAGTCGCGAATTATTGAAGCGTTTAGAGTTGAAAGGAGTTACTTTCCCGACACTGACGCTGCACGTAGGCTTAGGCAGCTTCCGCCCGGTTGAAGTTGAAGATTTAACCAAGCACAAAATGGAATCCGAGCAAGTTGAAATTCCTCAATCGTGCGCGGATTTGGTGAACGAAGCAAAGGCAAAGAAAAAGCGTGTCATTGCAATTGGTACAACTTCTATGCGTGCTGTTGAAACTTCTGTTTCCACTGAAAGTACATTGAAACCGTTCAGCGGCTGGACAAATAAGTTTGTGTTCCCTCCATACGACTTCCAGATTGCAGGAGGCTTAGTAACCAACTTCCATCCACCGGAATCGACATTGTTGATGATGGTTAGTGCATTCGGCGGATATGATTTAGTGATGAAAGCATACCGTGAAGCGGTTAAAGAAAAGTATCGCTTCCTGGCATACGGTGATGCGATGTTGATTTTGTAATACCAAACACCGGATAATTGAAAAGGCTGTCTCGCAAGAGCGGCCTTTTCTGCTTTTAGTATTGCATGGCTGCGCCGCAAATGATACTTTCACCGTGTGAAAAACTATGCCATCGTTGTAGCAGCCGGTCGCGGAGCCCGCATGCAAAGTGCAGTGCCGAAACAATTTTTATTGTTACAAGGTATTCCTGTGCTGATACACAGCCTTAATGCATTCGTGCAATATGATCCAAAAATCGCACTGATTCTCGTATTGCCTGCCGATCAGTTTTCAACTTGGGAAGCATTGCGCACGCAACATCACTTTAATCATCAAGTTCAGGTGGTTGCCGGAGGTGAAACACGTTTTGATTCCGTAAGAAACGGATTAGCATTAATCGAAGACGACAATGCATTAGTGGCTATACACGATGCAGTGCGACCGCTCGTGGCACAAAACACCATCGCAGGTGCGTTCAAGTCGGCGCGCTTTAATGGCAGCGGCATTCCTGCCATTCCGTTAAACGATTCCATTCGTCAGGTAGAGTCGGGAAAAAGTATTGCTGTGGATCGTTCCAAATATTGCCAGATACAAACGCCGCAGTGTTTTCAGACTTCACTTCTTAAGCGCGCTTACGATTGTGGCTACAAATACACCTTCACAGACGACGCAAGCGTTGTTGAAGCATACGGACAGGACATTCATTTGGTGGATGGCAATATGGACAATTTCAAACTTACCACGCCCACCGATTTAATTATTGCGGATGCGCTGTTGAAGTCGCGCAACAAATCGTTATAACAAACGCGTGGCTCTCGATTCGCGTGTGAGGTGCAGATTGCGATCTACATCGCTTACCAACACAACTCCGGGTTTTTTCCCCGACTCAAACGTTCCGGCCCAATCGAGTTGCAGTGCCTGCGCACCGTTATGTGTTGCCCAAGTCAATAATTGCTCGGTAGGAATTTCCGGAGCCTGCGATTGAATCACTTTTAATTCTTCTACAATATCCAACGAATCGTTAGATGCCAAGCTGTCAGTACCAATGACAATCCGCACTCCTGCTTTGTAAAACGAATAAAAATCAGGCAATTCACCTTCGATGTACAAGTTGGCATTCGGACAGAAACACCAAAACAAACTGTTGTGCAATTCTTCGGCAAAGCGAATATCTGCAGGCGAAGTGAAGGTATTGTGCACCAGTATTAAATTCTGTGGCGATAATAAATTCGGAAGACTCGCTTGCAAACTTGTTCTGCCGTAACCCGTGAACCATGCGGTATCGATACCGAGATGATCGTAGATGTCCTGAATTTTGCCGATGCCGTGCTCCGTAAACTGCGATTCCGCTTTCGATTCCTGATTGTGAATAGCGGCAACCGATTTATGTATGGAATTTTCTTCCACAATTTTCTTCATTAACCCCGGCGATACGGAATAAGGCGCATGCGGAGCCAAGGATGCTCGAAGTCCTGCAGTTTCAAACTGTCCGCGTAATTGCATTCCAGAATCCATCACCACATCAGCAGCTGCGGGATGCAATGCAATCAACTCGCAAAAGGTATGATAATGAATTGCGGATTGCTGTTTCGTTGCAATAGTTGTTGCATTATTGGAAATATCGCCAACTGCAACGATGCCGTTACTATACATTTCCCGGTCTGCAAGTTGTATGGCTTCCGCGATATTATCAGCGTCGAAACTCCCCCGTTTATCCATTAATTCAGTTGCAAAACCGGAAATGCCGGTCAATCGGGAAATGTGCGATTTCAAATGCGACAATTCCAAATGCGCATGTGCATTCACAAAACCCGGTGTAATAATGCCTCGCACCCGCTCCACCTTTTCCTGCGGAATATCATGTGTTCCGGGAATCAACACATCATGCACGACACCCGCATCATCACAAGCCACAACACCTTCAGGCACAAAACCCGTGTGTGCAGAGAATAAAAAATCGCCTTGAATGAAACGTGTCATGATTTGCCGTACTAATATAGTCTTTCTTTCCAACTTGCAATCGGATCATTGTCCGTTGTACCTTTGCAGCATGTCAACGAAAACGAAGCCCAGTATTCGCTCCTTAAATTTGGACGAAATCAAATCATTCCTCGAATCGCATGGGGAAAAAGGGTTTCGCGCAAAGCAGATCTGGGAATGGTTGTGGCAAAAATCGGTTACGGATTTCGAATCCATGACCAATCTCTCCAAAAACACACGACAGTTACTGGAAGAGCACTTCACGTTTCTGCCGGTGAGTATCGATTCGTTTCAGGTTTCTAAAGACCGTACGATTAAAGACGCGTTCAAACTTTCGGATGGTAACATTGTGGAAGGCGTTTTAATTCCAACCGATTCACGCATGACCGCGTGCATCTCTTCACAAGTAGGCTGCAGCTTAACATGCAAATTTTGTGCTACCGGGAAGTTGGCCCGCATTCGCAATCTTGAAGCGGAAGAAATATATGATCAGGTGGTTTTGATCCGCGATCAGGCGAAGCAACATTATGATCAGTCGTTAACCAACATCGTGTATATGGGCATGGGCGAACCATTGCTCAATTATAAAAACATGATGACGTCTATCGAACGCATTACTTCTCCCGACGGCCTGGGTATGTCACCGCAACGTATTACGGTTTCTACTGCAGGCATTGCGAAAATGATTAAAAAGCTGGGCGATGATGAAGTGAAATTTAATCTTGCCTTGTCGTTACATGCTGCCAATGATGAAAAGCGTAATCAAATTATGCCGATCAACGAACAGAATTCACTGGATGCATTGGCGGAAGCACTGAATTATTTTTACGAAAAAACAGGCACCCGTGTAACCTTCGAATTCATTGTATTCCGTGATTTCAACGATGGCATTCAGGACGCGCAGGAATTAGCCGCTTATTGCAGACGTGTAAAAGCGAAAGTGAACATCATTGAATACAATCCGATTGATGACGGGGAGTTTCAGCAGACATTACCTCAACGACTCGATCGTTTCAAAGCAGTTCTGGAAGAAAAAGGAATTATCGTTAACGTGCGCCGCAGTCGCGGAAAAGACATTGATGCAGCTTGCGGACAATTAGCGAACAAAAATGAGGCGATACTGAAAACCGATTCGGGAACCGTACTGAAAAAATAATTGCTTCAAAGCGTAAAACCGAAAAGCAAGTTGATGCCGAAATAGGGCAACACGAAATTATTGTTCTCTACTACCGCATCAATACCCGAACCGCGCACGCGATCTTCATTGCGCAAACGAATCCCCATGGCAACATGTGCATCCCAAAACCAATTATCATTGGCCTCAACCGAATTGTATCCCCAAATCATTCCAATGTCCGTCCAGCTGCGTGAAACAGGCGTTGGAATATCGCTGAGTCCGTTAAACTTCAGGTAATCCATATTCCATGTACGCAGCGCGCCTTGTGCGCCCAGGTATGCACCTCCAATACCGTTTGCACCCGGGCCATAAAAACGCTTCAGCTCTGCGCGCAACGCCCAGCCGCCCTTAAAAACGGAGCGCGATGCTTCAGCACCGAATCCTAAAAATCGTGCATTATTGAAGGCTAACTCATAATAGTAATCGGTCCATGTTACGCCGAATCCACCGGTTGCGCTCCATCTGCGGGAAAGGCGGTGTTCATATAATACACTGAATTCTCCTCGAATTAAATTAACGGCACTTGCTTTTATTGCGCGTGCTACACTATCGGTAATAATTGGTGAGCCTTTATATTCAATCGGTTTTTGACCGGGATGCTGGCGCACACGCACACGAATGGTATCGCTTCGTGTTTCCGAAGAATCATTCTTCAATACCACCTGTGCGCTGCTTTGCAACCGGATACCAAGTGCGAGAAGAAGGATTAGAAGACGATACATGATATTGAATAACTTTACAAAATTACCGTAAATCGTCGATGAAACACTTTTTTCTTCTCGTAGTGTTGTGGATCATGGGATCACACACTTTTGCCCAAATCGATATCACCTGGGGCGTTCCGGTTAAAGCCGAAAAACGCACACAACTGTTAGATCTGGTTGGCGCTGACAACGACGCCGTTTATGCCACACGGGTTAAAATCGCCGGTATGCGCGTTTCGGAATACCGAATCGAAAAATACCGCAAGAGCGATATGAACCTCGTGTATTCAAAACCCATTCCCGCTCAGATTGGTGATTCGAGATTAACCATCACCAATTTCTTCTTCATCAAAAACACATTGATGGTTTTCGGCACGTATTACGATCGCGACAAGCGATCCACCACATGCTATGCACAAATCATCGGCACAGATGGAAATGTTGCAAAACCCTGGACTCCTGTTGATGTTTTACAGGATACAAAATCTCGTAACCGTGGAAGCTTCTATCATTACGTAAACGATGATTCCAGCGGCATTCTTGTTGTCACTAATCCTCCTTATGACAAGTATTCCAGCGAAGCCTTTAAGTTAACGCTGATAGATCATGACCTGAAAAAAAAGTGGGTTCGTGAAATGAAATTGCCTTACAAAGACAAAGATTTTTCGCTGAAGAAATTCATCATCACCAAAAAAGATGAAGTGTACGTGTTGGCTTACGTGCAGATGGACAAGGAAAATATTTCCAAAGAAGACCGTAAGAAAAAGCCTACTTATTTCCACGATGTACTGGTGTATGATGCTGTGTACGATTCACTAAAGGAATACCACCTCACATTAACACCGAAATACATTACGGAGGTAACTATCACGTTAGATAACGCCGGCAATATTTTGAGTGGAGGCTTTTATTCCAACAAAAATTCGCGGGATATGGCGGGTACTTTTTTCATGAAAATCGATCGCAAAACGAAACAGGTTGTATCCAGCAGCTATAAAGAGTTTACGCCCGATTTCCTGCTCAACTTTATGAGTGAAAAAAGCGTCAAAAAACAACGCGAACTCAGCGATTACGAACTGCGTTATCTCGTATTGCGTGATGATGGCGGATTGATCATGGTTGCAGAAGAGTTTTTTGTGGAAACCGTTTGCACCACAGATCCCAGAACCGGCGCCACCAGTTGCACCGATTATTACCATTACGATGACATCATTATGGTGAGCATTAATCCGAATGGAGAAATTGCGTGGACGACACATATTCCTAAAGATCAAACCAGCCGCAACGATGGTGGTTATTATTTGTCTTTCGCACTCGCTGTTTCCGGGCCTAACATTTACATCATGTATAATGATCATCCGAAAAACTTAGATCCGGCGAATACCAAATTGCGCTCCATGACACAACCGATGAAGTCCGTAGCGGTGCTGGTTACCGTAAGTAAAGATGGCGAATTCAGTAAACAAGCCATGTTCAAGACCTCGGATCTGAAAATTATTTTGCGCCCGAAATTATTCCTGCAGGAGAACGAAAAGCAGTTGTATTTGTTTGGACAAAAGGGTACGACGTATAAATTGGCCGATGTGAAAATCGGAACGTAAGAGCGTTTTTACACGTACCTTCGTGATGGCCTTATGAAATCGACAGTAGAACAGATTAAAGCACCCGTTGCACAAGAACTGGAACTCTTTGAGGGAAAGTTTCGCGACTCGATGAAAAGTTCTGTTCCATTGTTGGACAAGATTACGGCTTACATCGTGAAGCGGAAAGGCAAACAGCTGCGTCCCATGTTCGTTTTTTTAAGTGCGAAAATGTGCGGCGAGTTGAATGAATCGACACATCGGGCGGCAGCACTCATTGAATTATTGCATACTGCAACATTGGTTCATGATGATGTAGTGGACGACTCCAATATGCGTCGCGGTTTCTTTTCCGTAAATGCACTTTGGAAAAACAAAATAGCTGTGTTAGTCGGCGATTACCTGTTGTCGCGAGGTTTATTACTTTCTGTGGACAATAACGATTTTCATTTGTTACAAATTGTTTCCCGTGCTGTTCGCGAAATGAGTGAAGGAGAACTGTTGCAAATTGAAAAAGCACGCCGACTGGATATTCAGGAACCCGTTTATTTTGAAATCATCCGACAAAAGACAGCATCATTAATTGCTTCGTGCTGTGCGTCAGGTGCGGCTAGCGTTACCCGGGATGAAACGATCATTAAAAAAATGCATCAGTTCGGAGAATATACCGGTATTGCTTTTCAAATTAAAGATGATTTGTTTGATTACGGATCCGGAGATATCGGCAAACCGAGCGGTATTGATATTAAAGAAAAGAAAATGACGCTGCCGTTGATCTTCGCGTTGAATAAAGTGGATCGCAGCGAGAAACGACGCATTATTAATATTATTAAAAATCATAACGAAGAGCCGGAAGAAGTGCAGAAAGTGATTCAGTTTGTGACTACCAGCGGCGGACTTGAATACGCAGCCGAAAAGATGAACGAATACAAAAACAAAGCCCTTCAAATTCTTGATGAATTCCCGGAATCTCCTGCAAGATCTTCTTTAATTCAACTTGTCAACTTTACAGTAGAACGCACCAAATGAGAATAGTTGTAGTAATCGCGCTTACTATTTTATGTAGTGCAGTAAAAAGTCAAACGCCGCATAAAGTTTTTTACCCGGACGGTAAATTACGAGGAGAAGGTCAAATTGATTCGACCGGTAAACTCAACGGCCTTTGGATATTTTATTTTCAAGGCGGCATGAAACAATCGGAAGGATTGTACGCGCATGGACAAGCAACAGGAGCCTGGTTTTTCTGGAGTGAGTTGGGACGACTGGAAAGTCACGGTTATTACAAAGCAGACAAAATGGATTCGATATGGCGCATGTTCGCTCCCAACGGTCAAATCACACAAATTGAATCATACAAAGCCGGGATTAAACACGGCATTTATGTTAAGTATCACAGCGATACCATAAAAAGCGAAGCGGGATATTATAACAACGGATTGAAACACGGCACCTGGCGCACGTGGCATGAAAACGGCGTATTGAAAGAAGAAGCCAATTTTAAAAATGGAATCGGAGAAGGCATTATCAAAAATTGGTATAGCAACGGACAACTACAATTTACCGGACAGCAGGCGAAAGATAAAGCCATCGGTCACTGGAAATTCTACGATACCAACGGTAATATCATCTCAGAAGGGAAATATGTGAACGGTGAATGGAATGACAAATGGATATCCTATCATACCAATGGTAAAGTAAGTTCCACCGGTTGTTTTAATAATGGTAAAAAAATTAAAAAGTGGAAGTACTTTAATCCCGAAGGAAAATTGATACGCGAAGAATATTACAAAAACGAAAAGTTGTTTAAAGAGATTATTTATGCGCAGTAGTTTTATTTCGCTGATTTCAGGTGTAGCGCTGATGGCAGTATCGTGCGGCACAACCGAAAATAAGGATATCAAAAAAGATTCCGTCGCAGTTGATACGTCTAACATCGGCAATTCGAGCGTAACGGTGAGTGAGCCCGTGGCGCCCGTTTCCAAGCGTGTTTCAGATTCCATTTACAATGGAGAATACGTGGAGAAATACGAAACAGGCATTATTTACAAACGTGGAGAAATAGCGGGTGGTGTGGCAGAAGGTGAATGGCTCACGTTTTATCGCGATGGTAAATTGTGGAGCAAAGGCAATTATCATAACGGCTTGCGCACCGGATATGCGGTATCGTATTGGCCCAACGGACAAAAAAGTTCGGAAGGTTATTATGCCGAAGGAAAAATGGTGGGCAACTGGATCTGGTGGAACGAAGAAGGAAAATCAGTTGCTAAAACATTTCCCGGAACGCCCGATACGACCAAGTATAAAAAGATTCGTCCGCGCTAATTCGTATTACCGAACAATAATTTTCCCTTTGTACGTATTGCCGTTTGCGCCGCTCAACACGTAGATGTAAACGCCGCTCAATAAACCTTCACGGGCAATGACGATGCGGTCTTCCACAATGCCTTCTACTCTTCGCACCAAGCGACCTTTCAAATCGTACAACTCCAAGGTGTGTTCAAAATTTCCGGTGTTCGGATACAAAATCGTGCATTCATCAATAAACGGATTCGGGAATACCTGCACGCTGCCTTCATAAATATTGCAACCCAAATTCGCTTTATCAATAGTGAATCCGTACAACGGGAAATCGTTATTCATCGGAGCTGTTGACGTAGCATATTTCGCATACGGCTTTTGCACGCGCAACTTCACCGTGACATCCGTTTCCAGCAATTGATGTCCGGGAGTTAAAACAGGCACATTCACCCAACACGCATCTCTGAAAATTTCCGTGCGTTCAGACGACGCAACAGTCGAATTCATAATCGTGTACATCATCTTTCCGGCATCGTATCGCGGAACATCTTTCAATTGTCCCGTTAATGCTCCTGTCGTGTATACCGCATCACCATTGTGATTGAAAACATAGATGTAATGCATGCCACCCCAAAGTGTTGCGCCCAACGGAGCACGTAAGGATGCAGTCGGATTCCACAACATATCGCGCCCGTTCTCGCCAACCAATGCTGAATTTTCCGCAAATGCCATATTCAGTCGTTCTCCTGTTTCCACATTAATAGCATATCCGGGAAACCATCCCATGCCTGTAGCACCTATGTAATCTGCAGCTTCAGGATTGTTCGGATCCGATAATGCACCTTCGGCAACGGTTCGTCCTTCCTTGTCCACTGACGCATGGTTCCGCATAAAAAATGGCAATGTTGCGTTTTCATTGAGTTGTGTATTTGAACCTATTTCAAACACCACACAACGCGACCACTTCGATTTATCCGCAGTAAATACCACATCCACGTTCGCCAAATTTTCCATCCGGTTGGCAACAGTTGTTGTTGCATTCGGGTATCCCGGTCCGGTTTCGTAACACGGTTGTGTGTTAGTCGGGCTAATATTATCCGCACATAAACGATACGGGCCCCATGTTCCGTTCACGAGTTTTTCATAATGCTCATCATTATCAATAAAAACAGAACCAATAGAACGATCGTTAAATTCCGCTACACAAAACCCGGTTCCTGATCGGTTTCCGGCGCGGATCCAATTTGCAGAACCGTTGTAATCATCATCGGGAATTCCGCTTAACCAATTTTTGGAAGGATCACCGAACACCATGGAGGAGCCCAATACCCCATTCTTGTTGGGATTGCGTTGCGAACCCGGTTGTGCCACCTGCTGCACCGTAATCGCAATACCGTATTGCGGAATGTATTGTTTGTTCTTGTATAGAATTGCGGAATCGGAACGTATCGTATCAGTATCACCCACTTTCCACAGGCGCCAACGAGCAGTATTGGTAACGCTGTCGAATGCGATGCGGTATTCACCATCTTGTAACTGATGATAATCTTCGTACGTTACTTTCACCGGTCCGTGAACACCTTCGTATTCGGGATACAACGTTTGATGATCAGGAGCAGTGAGAATTGCATCGATGCTCGCTTTCGTCATATCCAGCCACATGATGCCGTTACCTTTTCCTTCGTACCGCACCAGACTCGGACCACATTCGTGTTCGTACACTTCAATTAAAAGTGTATCGCAAACTGTTGCGGTATCACAAGCGCTGCGGACTGTGAGGCACACAATATATTCACCCGACTCTTTGTATTCATGCATAGGATGTTTGTCGGTAGAGATTTTACCATCACCAAAATCCCATTCGTAGGTTCCGTCTTTTGCAATAGCTGTAAACTGACACATGCCGAAGTTTGCAATAAAGGAAAACTCAGGTGCGGCACGATCTGCGCAGCTTAATGTATTAAAACAATTGTCGAACAATTGTTGAATGTAGTCGTCTGCTTCCTGAAGTTTTGTAATGGCGTCGAAATTAGTGCCGTTCGTATCACGCGCCCACGGAACACCAACGGTGACAATTTCTACTTCACCCGGCTCCATTACTGTAGGACCAACGCTCGCAATGAATCGACGATAAGACGGCGTATTGAAAGAAGAAGCTTCTGTCCAATTAGGCATCAGTATACCGCCTGTTCCCCACCCCATGATATCGGATGTTCCGGGATACATGTACCTGGAAGGAATTCCATTACCATATCCATTACCACCATATGTTTGCTGAGAGCCATCACGCCATAAAGATTTGAGGTAATAGTAATAGTGAATATAGCCATTAGGATAGCTGGTCGGACCTCCTGCTCCGTCATAGGTCTTAAACACCGACATTACATGCGTCTCGCCGGCTTCATCGATCACATAATCGTGATCATTATCCTGAAAATCATTTTCAATTGCACGTGTTCCTTTTAAAAAATCAACTCCGATTGCAGGAGGATGCGCGCCGTATGTCCAGTATTGAGCCTGAGCAGTAGCTCCATCATTCACATCACCGTTATACGCATAACTCAAACCACGTCCAACATCACAGCCAACATAATCATCACCACCATCACCAATAGATGGACTCATCCATTGTCCGAACCAATAGTCATTCCAAGTATCAGTTGAACGATTTATAATTTTATAACGAATAAACGTCGCATTATCCAAGTGTTCCCGACTGCTTTTGTACGCGAACGCTGTGGCATGAACTTCAACGCCCAGCTGCTGTCCTCCTGTTTCGAAATGAAAATTTCCTTTATCATTGAACACCCACCACAAACTTTGATCGCCCAACAAATGATAATCGCAATTATTAGTTCCATCTAGAGCAAAAGCCGGATAATCCCCATTACGAGCGTTATAAATCCCATCACCATCTACATCGGTAAACGGTGCTAAATATTTGGCGTATCCATTTGTTGCATCCCCATTGCCTGGCCAATTGAGTATATCTTCAGGAATGCTGTATGCAGGATTTTGATAATTCGCGCGAAACGCCTCTACATCTGCACGATTAACTTTCCAGATATGATCGTAGCGATTACAAATAGTATCAAATGTGGAGGCATCGGTTGTGTCTAGCGGTCCGGAAGTAAAATCATAACCCGTTTGCCGATACGTCATCGCTGCCACACGCAACTGTCCGCCGTCATCCACGCCACACATCCAAACGGCTCCACAAAAAATAGAATGCTTATAGCTGCCTTTAGGAATTTCATAATGCGAACTATTCAAATCCCACCACATATCACCCGCGTTCATCATTGTTGCCCTTACGTTGTTAATGTCGAGATCAACCTTAGAATAAGGCGCACGGCAACTGGCCAAAGCCCGCTGTGCATTTTGTGCCTGACTGATAAGAGGGAAGATCATCCCGAACAAAAAGAGAATCCTTCTGAACATGAGCCGGTATTTCGTTTGGGGGATGAAATCAAAGATAAGCAATGCGCACCACTTATCGAAGTACAATTCGTCCCTTATGCACTATATCCTTGTTGTTCGTTAACACATAAACATATACTCCGGAATTCAGTCCTTCAGAAGAAACGGTGTACCGATCTTTTGTTATTCCCTGTACATCTCGAACCAATCTTCCGCGAACATCATACAACAACAGCTGATAAGGTTCCTCGAGTAAATTCTCGAACTGAATTACACATTCATCCACAAACGGATTCGGATATACCTGCACCGATCCTGTGTAGATATTGCAGCATATGCTTGACTTGTCAATAGAAAACTCGTAAAGCGGATTGAAATTGTTTTCAGGAGTAACTCCCGGATTAAATTTTCTTAATGGTTGCTGCATCCGCAACTCCACACGCACATCGGTTTCCAACAAATTGCGCCCCGGGATCAGCATCGGAATTCCTACCCACACCGCATCCCGAAATATTTCCGTTCGCTCATTAAGCGCCACTGATGATGTTAAAATGGTGTGCATCATTTTACCCGCATCGTAACGCGGAACATCCTTCAATTGCCCCGCCAACACTCCTGATGTATAAACAGCATCTCCATTATGATTAAAGACGTAGATATAATGCATACCGCCCCACATTGCAACGCCGATATTCGTCTCCAAATGTGATGTCGGATTCCACATTAAATCTGTTCCATTTTCCATCCCCAATGCAGTGTTTTCCGCAAACGCAATATTCAACCGCTCGCCTGTCTCCAAATTCACGGCATAGCCCGGAAACCAACTCATACCCATAGCTCCAATATAATCTGCTGCTTCGGGATTATTCGGATCCGAGAGACCTCCCTCTGCAACTGTTCTTCCGTCTTTGTCGACAGAAGGATGAAATCGCAACTCAAACGCTGTTTTGTTCCCCATATTCCATCCGGGATTATGTCCGGACTCAAAGACTACACAACGACTCCAACGCGAGCGATCACTTGTAATCACAACATCTACATTCGGCGTATTTTCAATGAAATTGTTGTTATTGGTAACAACGTTAGGAAAACGCGGACCGTTGATATAACAATAATTTGTAGACGGATAAGGATGATCAGCGCCAACTTTATAGGGCGCCCATGTTCCGTTGTGGTAGTTTTCGTACCATTCATCCGGATCGATCGGTTGACTGTTAATGAAATAATCACGGAACTCTGCGATACAACTACCCGATCCTGTATTTGTTCCCGAGCGAATCCAGTTTTTCTCGTTACGATCATCGGCGTCTTGTACACCGGTTAACCAAGCCTTTGAAGGATCTTGAAATACCATTCGTGAAGGCAACCATCCATTTTGAGTATTTCTGTTGAAACCCGGACTTTGCGATTGTGTAACTGTAACTGCCAATCCATATTGTGGAATGCGCTGTTTAACACCGGGTGGTATGGAAGGATCGCTGAAGATTGTGTCAACTGTTCCAACCTTCCAAAACTTCCAGCTGATCGCCGGTAATGAAGAATCTAAAGCAATGCGATAAACGCCATTTTGCAATGCATGATAATCTTCGTACTCCACTGTAATTGGAGCAAATCCCGCAGGATATTCCGGGTGTTTGTTTATTGCGTCTGATCCTGCAAACAATGCGTCCTCCGATGCCCGTGTCCAGCGCAATATATGCGTTCCGCTTCCTGCACCTTCAATGCGTTTAATGTTTGGGCCACATACTTCATTGTGCACAATAATCAACATGCTGTCGCACACTACTCCATTAAAACAATCGGATGTAAATGTTGCACACACATTGTACCACCCACTTTCGTTGTATTCGTGTTTCACAACATTACCTATCACTGTTGTGCCATCACCAAAATCCCAAGTGACCGTTGCTTCACTTAACGACGTACTGCAAAACACAGTTCCGTTATGCGCGTTAACATATATTGACGGAGTTTCGTCCGAACTACATGGCAAATTGGAGAAACAACGATCAAACCACAGTTGTAATGAATCATCGATACGACACAACTCCGGTCGCTTGTCCATTAACGGTTGAAAATCTTCCCTTGCCCAGGGCAATCCCAAAGTAATAACTTCGACTTCGCCGGGTTCCATGGTAAACGGTCCCATACTTTGAAGAGACAACGTTTGCGAACCGTTGTTTGAATATGAAGATGGGGAACTCCAATAAGGCATTATATTGCCATTAGTTCCAAAGCCCCAGGGATCCGTATCACCCGGGTACATGAACATTGCAGGCACTGTACCCGATATACCAAAACCTCCGTACGTTTGAGGCGTCTGATCAATCCATAAACCTTGCATTGCCCAATAAAACTCGGGATCGACTTCCGCTTCTTCATAAAAGAATGGTCCACTGGGTACATCACGATACATGGTCATATTAATTCGTTCGCCGGGCTCGTCAACAATAAAATCACGATCATTATCTCGACCGTCATTTTCATCCGCTTTGGGTCCTTGCATAAAATCCATGCCTATCGCCGGTGGACGCGCACCATAACCGGGAAAGTTTTGAAAACCGTCTATCACATGTCCATTGTACACATACACCATACTCCTTCCAACATCACAACCGGTATATTCATCGTATGGAGCACCAATACGGTTGTGCGTATGCAGCCCAACGTATGTATTCAGCCATGCTTGTGAAGAACGATTGATTAATTTATAACGTAAAAAGGTAGCTTCTTCCAATTCGGGAACTCCTCGGTGAAATGCAAATGCGGTACCATGCACCTCTAGTCCCATACCTGTTCCACCACTAAGCGTATGTGTTTTCCCTTTGTCATTAAAAACCCACCACAACGATTGATCTCCCAGCAACTGATGATCGCAATACGGTGTTCCTTCAAAATCAAAATCGGGATATTCTCCTTGCAAAGGTTCGTAAAGTCCGTTACCATTCAGATCACGAAAAGGCGCGAGAAATTTTGCTTGTCGACTTGTTGCAACACCATTGCCCGGCCAAGTTAAAATATCATCGGGAATTGTATACGACGGATCATTGTAGAAGAGTTTAAACTGCTCCACATCGCTTCTGTTTACCTTCCACACTTTGTCGTATGCAGCACATTGCGGATCGTAAATGTTACGACTAACTGTATCTAAAGGTCCTGATGCAAAATCGTAACCGCGTGAACGATAAGTAGCTGCAGCAACATGTAATTGCCCGCCCGGATCCATTGCCGCAACCCACAACCCACCATTGTACATGGAGTGCAAACCTGAACCTTTAGGCACTTCATATGCAGCTTGAAAAGCATCGTTGGTAATATCCCACCACATATCGCCACCCGCAATAATTCTGGCACGGACATTATTTATATCTAAATCAACTTGTGCCTGAGGCGGTGTACACTCCCAAAACTGATTGGTCGTTATCTGTGAAATAACATCAACAACAGACATCCTCAAGCACATAAGTAGTATTATGAGCCGCAACATATAAATAGATTAATCGTAAAGGGATGTACGTGAATATATAACAAATTCGAAACCTGCACAAGGCGTATCAACTTTAGTATTTTCGGTATCTTCACGATCCCAATGATTCCAAAAGAAACGGTCGATTTAATTCTGGACACTGCGCGTATTGACGAAGTGGTGGGCGAGTTTGTGTCGTTGAAAAAACGCGGCGCCAACATGCTCGGATTGTGTCCGTTTCATAATGAGAAAACGCCGTCCTTCAACGTTTCTCCTTCCCGTGGAATATATAAATGCTTTGGTTGCGGAAAAGGTGGCAACTCCGTCAACTTTATCATGGAGCACGAACACCTTTCGTATCCGGAAGCGCTGCGTTGGCTGGCCACCAAATACAATATTGCCATTGAAGAAGAAGAACGCAATCCCGAACAGTTGCAACGCGACAACGACCGGGAAAGCATTTTTGTAGTGTTACAATACGCGCAAAAACACTTCACCAAAAACTTACACGATACCGAAGAAGGAAAAGCCATTGGAATGAGTTACTTCCGCGAACGTGGCTTTCGTCCCGATATCATTGAAAAATTTCAATTGGGTTATTCTCCCGAAGGTTGGCGCGATTTAACAGACAGTGCTATTCATGCGGGTTACAAGCTTGAATATTTAGTTCGCGCCGGACTCACCATTCAGAACGAAGAGAATAAAGAAAAATACTTCGATCGTTTTCAAGGACGCGTCATTTTCCCGGTACACAATGCCAGCGGGCGTGTAATTGCATTTGGAGGACGAACGTTAAAGACGGATAAAAAAGTTGCCAAATACATCAACTCTCCGGAAACGGAAGTCTATCACAAGTCGAATGTATTGTATGGTTTGTACTTCGCGAAGAAAGCCATCATTCAGGAAGACGTGTGTTATTTGGTGGAAGGATACACTGATGTTATCAGTATGCATCAGGCCGGCATTGAAAATGTGGTAGCCTCTTCCGGAACAGCATTAACAATTGAACAAATTCGTTTAATTCGTCGCTACACGAATAACATTACCATTCTGTACGATGGCGATCCTGCAGGAATTAAAGCCTCATTCCGAGGAATTGATTTAATTCTGGAAGAAGGACTTAATGTTCGTGTATTACTGTTTCCCGATAACGACGATCCGGATTCGTATTCGAAAAAAGTAAGCAGTGAAGAACTTCGTGATTTTATTATAAATAACACGAAAGACTTTATTGCATTTAAAACTGAATTACTGTTTTCCGAAACACAAAATGATCCGATTCGAAAAGCCGAATTAATTCGTGAAATGGTAAACAGTATTGCGCTGATACCGGACAATATTACGCGAAGTGTATTCGTCAAAGAATGCAGCCGCATCATGAACATCGAAGAGCAAACGTTGCTCAACGAGTTGAATAAAATTCGCAGAAAGAATTTTGAGAAGAAGAAAGATTCGGTAGTTGAGCAGAACAACTTTGTACCTGATGTTGCCGCACAACCCACGGAGCAACCGGCGCTGCAACAGCAAACACGCACGGAATATCAGGAGCGGGAAATTGTACGCCTGTTGTTTAATTATGGCTTAGAACCTATCACCGCAGAAACAGAAGACGAAGAAGGCCGCGCGATGGAAATACAAGTTTCCCTGGCGGAATTTATGTTGCACGAATTGAACGATGAACACATCGTATTTGAAACACCGGTGTATAAATCCATCATTGACTTATACAGACAACATGTAGATGATGCAGGCGTTACACCTTCCGTTGAATATTTTATTAATTATTCCGATCCTACGATTAGCACATTAGCCGTTGATTTAATTTCAATTCCGTATCAACTTTCAGAATGGCAACGGCATCACATTTATGTCACCATCGAACAACAGCAATTGAAACGCGGTGCACTTCACGCGCTGGACAGCTTCCGCTTAAAACGATTGGAAATTTTAATTCACGACACACAAAAGGAGTTAAGAGCCGCGCAGGAGTATGATGATCAACTCATCTTGCAACAACGACTCATGACATTACTGAAAGCGAAGAAACATTTTGCATCACAATTAGGTCGTGTGATTTTGAATTAAAGAAACTGCTAATTCTTCGCCAAAAACAGTAGTTTCCCGCGAGTAAAAGGTTGTATATTTGAGTACAAACTTAACTCACATGAAACAAATTTATCTATCCCTGAAATTGCTGGGAAGTGCGTTATTACTGGCGGCAAGCGGTATAGCACAATCCTGCATTAACGGAGGCACGGGAGCCAATGGCGCCTTCAATGCCACCAGTAACACCACCCTGGCGGGCGGTGTGTACAATTTCACAACATTCAATATTAACGCCGGCGTTACGGTTAGCGTTACGGGAACAGTACCGTTAGAAGTGTATTGCACGGGCGCAGTTACCATTAACGGTGTTCTTGCGGCCAACGGTGGCAATGGTACACCGGGAGTTACATTCAGTGCTGCCGGTACAGGCGGAATAGGTGTTGCAGGCGGTGGTAACGGCGGTAATGGAACATACAGCACCAGTTTAGGAGGCATGCAGGCTTCTCCAGGTGTTGGAGCAGGTGGTGTAGGTAATGAGGGAAATGCTTGGAGCGGTGGCGGTGGCGCGGGTTACAGTGCTGTGGGACAAGCATCAGGTAATCCTTCCGGTGGTTTTGCAGGACCGAGCTATGGCAATTCCTCTATTACACCATTCGTTGCCGGATCAGGTGGCGGTGGCGGATCAGGTGGATTCAGCTGTGGTAGTGGTGGTGGTGGTGCCGGTGGCGGTGCCATCATGATTCAATCTGCTGCCTCAATAACTATTGGAGTTGGAGGAGCTGTTCAGTGCAATGGCGGTAACGGCGGCTCCGATGGTGGTGGTAACTGCGGCGGTGGCGGTGGTGGATCGGGAGGATCTATTCGCTTAGGATCTCCATCCATCAGTAACTCAGGAGCAATTTCAGCAACCGGCGGTATAGGCGGAGGCTCCAATGTTCCGGGTAACCCATATTATGGTGTTGGTGGTAACGGTGCTCCGGGTCGTGTTCGTATGGACGGGACCTATTCGGGCAACGGAACAGTCAACCCAACATTTGTTCCCGGACCGGTATTAACAGCTACAAGTACTTCAACAAGTGCATCATGCTTTAATAATAATAACGGCTCTGCAACTGTTACACCAAGTAATGGTACTGCGCCATACACTTACATGTGGAGCAACGGCGGCAACACAGCTACCATTACAAACTTAGCACCGGGCAATTATTCTGTTACCGTTACTGACGCGGCAGGTTGCACAACAACTTCTTCTGTGGTTGTAACATCACCAAGTGCAATTACAGCAACCGCTGTTGCACAGCCGGCATCGTGTTTTGGTGGATGCAATGGTTCAGCAACTGTATCTCCTTCCGGTGGAACTCCGGGCTATACGTACAGCTGGGCTCCTTCGGGAGGAACCGGCAGCACAGCAACAGGGTTGTGTGCAGGAACATACGTGTGCACGATTATAGATGCAGCAGGTTGTATGTTCACAACTTCGGTGACCGTTACAGAACCGAGTGCAATCACTCCGAATGTAAGCGCGGTTAATACTACGTGCAATCAATCGTGCGATGGAACAGCAACTGCTAATCCTTCCGGTGGAACAGGACCATACACCTACGTATGGACACCGGGCAACATGACCACTGCAAGTGTTTCCGGCTTATGCGCAGGAACATACAGCGTTGCTATAACTGATGCTGCAGGTTGCACAAGCACAGAGACCGTTAGTATTACTTCTCCTTCACAAGTGGCGGCAACCGTTACCGGAAATAGTTTAATCTGTAACGGCGACTCCACTGTGTTAATCGCTCAGGCAACCGGAGGAAACGGTCCTTATACCTACACCTGGAATCCCGGTAATTTAACCGGTCAGCAGGTGGTGGTAACACCAACCACCTTAACTATATACACAGTTACCGCTACGGATGCATCAGGTTGCACAGGCGTACATGTACACACGGTAATGGTAAATTCATTACCAACAGTTAACGCTAACGGACCAACACAACTTTGTGCAACGGACGGTTTCATTTCGTATTCGGGAGTTCCTTCAGGTGGAACCTGGTCCGGACCTTCCATGAATAACGGCGTATTCAGTCCGTCTACTGCAGGTGTGGGTACTCATACATTGGTGTATTCTTATACCGATAGCAACGGTTGCAGCGATACTGCTCAGGTTATTGTTACAGTTGACGCATGTACTAACGTTTCCGAAATTACCGGAAATACAGGCGTATCCTTATTCCCAAATCCAAATAACGGATCATTCACATTAACGTTTGAAAACTACGCAGGCGATGCGTTAGTAGAAGTTATGGATGTACAAGGAAAACTGGTGCAAACGAAATTGCTTCAAAACGTGCAGGCTCAGGTAAATCAACCGTTGCAGCTGAACGCATTAAATGAAGGAATGTATTTGGTCCGTGTACAATACGGCAACCAAATTGAATTAATTAAAATTCAGATTACACAATAAACCGTTGTAATTACGGAAAACCGCGCACTAATTGGTGTGCGGTTTTTTTATTTAACGTATATTCGATACGCAAACTAAAATCCAATTCATGAAGACACGTTTACTCCTACTCACGGGCTTTGCTATTGCTGCGCACTTCAGCACAAGGGCACAATGCACTCCCCCGACAACACCAACCGCGACAGGCGATACCGTTAACTGCGGATCTTCTGCAACTATTACGGCTTCCGGCTCAACAGGCACGTACATGTGGTACGATCAGCCTACGGGCGGAAACCTATTGGGAACGGGTGCATCACTCAACACACCACCTGTTGTTGCCAACACGAACTTCTATGTGGAAGCCAGCAGCCAGACACCACCAACTATGATGGCACACAATAACCATCAATCCAATTTCACGGGGAACGTTCGTGGTTATTTTTTCACTGCACCGGTCGACTTCACTATCGTTGGTTTAAAAACGCCGCCTGAAATCACCGGCAATCAAAGTATTGCAGTAGTGCGCTTTACTGCAGGGCCGCCTCCGCTTTACGCAACTACAACGAATAATTTTACGGTGCTCTTTTTAACGCAGAATAATACCAACACCGCTATTTTACCCGTTAATATTCCGGTAGCACAAGGTGACATCATCGGAATTTTAGGTCAGGCAGGAACAACAAACTCCTACACTGCAGGACCGGTGAATACCACAATCGGAGGGCAGCCCGTTACTCTGGCTCGAATGGGTATGCAGTTTCCTTTAACGACAACTGCGCCACAAGATCTATGGACAGAGAACGGCGGTTCTATTTCTCGCGTAGAAATGTATTACACTACCGGTTGTTCCAGTCCTCGTGCTATGACTACCGTAGTGGTTGATCCATTACAAATCACAGCAACTGCTTCTGCAACCACTGTGTGCGATGGCGACCAGGTAACACTTACAGGATCAGGTGCAACAACATACGTATGGAGTTCAGGCGGTACTGCTGCCGTTGAAATTGTGAATCCTTCTACAACTACTACCTATACAGTTTTAGGTAACGACCCTAATGGTTGCTCAGGCTCCACAACAGTAACCGTTAACGTTAACGCATTACCGAATATCACTGCTTCCGCTAATGCAGGACTCGTGTGTGAAGGCACCGCAGATACACTCACCGCTTCCGGAGGAACTTCTTACGCATGGAGTTCAGGCGGAACAGCTGCTACAGAAATTGTAATGCCTACCACCACCACCACCTATACCGTTACAGGAACAGATGCTAACGGATGTACATCTACTTCTGCAATTACCGTTAACGTAAACCCAAGCCCTGCAATTACAGCATTAACACTCGACACTACAGTGTGTGATGGCACCGCAGCAACAT
>CALJIF010000061.1 GCA_937974275.1 uncultured Flavobacteriales bacterium | reverse complement strand
GAAAGTGTTATGCTTCTACTTCAAATAAATTTGCTTCGGTTGTAGTGCGTTTATGTTCCGATAACATGAAATGTGCATCCCAAAGCAGTGCTTTTTTCGATTGGCCCGTAAACCGAAATGCACCAATGCGAATAAAAGGTCGTAGTTGTTCTACCGTGATGGATACACGTTTCATGAAGTCGCGCAAATCTTTATAAGGACCGCCGCGCTCGCGCTCTTTTACAATCTGCAATACGGTTTGCCATTCTACGCTATCAATAAACCCGAGTCCGATAAAAATATTTTTACCGTCGGTTCGGCATAAGCCTTCGCTGTTGTTAATGCAAGGCAATTGAATAGTACCGCCTTGCTTTTTCGCTTCATGCAAATACACTTCTTTGCGATAAAATCCTCCGCCGTTGTTCACTGTTGCTGTCATGTATTGCAGCGGATAATATGTTTTGAGATACAGCGCCTGATAACTTTCTACGGCGTAGCTGGCCGAATGTCCTTTCGCAAAAGCGTAGTTGGCAAAACTTTCAATTTGTCGCCAGATGCCGTTAATCGTCGATTCCGCGTAACCTTTCTCGCGACAGTTGGAGAAGAATTTTTCTTTTACCAAATCAAATCGTGTGCGTTCGCGGTATTTCCACGACATGCCCCTGCGTAAAATATCTGCTTCCGAAAGTGTAAGTCCCGCAAAATAATGCGCCACCTTAATAACATCTTCCTGGTACACCATCACGCCGTAAGTTTCTTCCAGTATCTGATACAATTCAGGAAGTTCTTTTCGCGCTTTTTCACGACGTGCTTCATCATGAAAGCGTAAAATATATTCGTGCATCATACCGCTTTCCGACACACCGGGACGTATAATGGAACTGGCTGCTACCAATCGCAGGTAATCGTCGGCGCGCAACTTGGTGAGTAACATGCGCATTGCCGGCGACTCAATATAAAAGCAGCCGATCGCTTCACCCGATTTTAATTGACGTTTAATTTCAGGATCGTCTTTGTATTGTTTGATGTCGTGCAAGTCGAGATGAGTTCCGGTGGCAGCATACACCATATCAATGCTGTCTTTTATTTTTCCAAGACCGCGTTGTCCGAGTACATCAAATTTATTCAGCCCCATATCTTCTGCTTCCAACATGCTGAAATGCACGGTAGGAAAGCCTTTCGGCGGAAGCATGGTAGCACTGTAACAGTTCATCGGTGCATCGGAAATAATTATGCCGCTGGAATGTACACTCAGATGACTCGGAAATCCTTTGATGTGTTCATAGTAACGCATCACCAAACGTCCCATCTCATCCACCTGGTGCAATTCCCGCGCATCCTGCAATCGGTTGATGTCGTCATTCGTTAAGCCGAATACTTTTCCCAGTTCGCGAATAACAGCACGTCCCTGAAATGTATTGTAAGCTCCTACCAAAGCTGTCTTGTCCCAACCGTGGCGATCAAAAATATATTTTGTGACATCATTGCGTTCGTAGGAAGAAAAGTCAATATCAAAATCGGGTGGAGTAGTGCGGTAAGGATTGATGAAACGTTCGAAATACAAATCCAGTTCAATCGGATCTACATCTGTAATTCGTAACAGATACGCGACCATGCTATTGGCTCCACTGCCGCGTCCTACATAAAAATAATTTTTACTGCGGGCATAGTTTACCATGTCCCAGTTGATGAGGAAATACGCACAAAATCCTAAGTCACGGATGAGGTACAATTCTTTTTGCACACGCTCCAATACATTCGGAGGTGTTATGCCGTAACGGTATTTCATGCCGCGCACACATTCTTGTTGTATCAATTCAAAATCTTCGGCATGCGATCCGGTAAATGTTTTTTTGTTGCGTGTAACGCCTTGCTCA
>CALJIF010000060.1 GCA_937974275.1 uncultured Flavobacteriales bacterium | reverse complement strand
TGTGTGCGGCAAGATTTGAAACGATCATTTCCGGAAAAAACTGCGCAAGAACTTCAACAGATTGAAAAGAAGTTCTATCGGCACTTATGCGATGTAATGCTGGAGACCTTCAAAAGTCTGGTAATAAGCGAAGATGAACTTAAGCGTCGATTTTTATTTACCGAAAAAGGCGCTGAACTATTGGATGGTTTTGCAGCAAAGAACATTAGTTACATTATCGTCCTGGGGCATTACGGCAATTGGGAATGGGGAGTAAACGCTTTCGGTTTAACAAGAAAACCCATACTATACGGCTTATACATGCCTTTGAAGAATCGCCACTTCGATCAACTCATGAAAAATGTTAGAAATCGATTTGGTTGTGGGTTAATTTCGGTTAAAACTGCATCACACGACCTCATGCACATGCCTTCATCGCCACCATACGCGATTGGTTTTCTCAGTGATCAGGCAGCGCGCCCGGAGCGGGCCTATTGGATGACATTCTTGAATCAGGATACATCTGTTTTCTACGGAACTGAAGCTTACGCCAGAAAGTTAAATTACCCTGTGGTTTATGTTTCTATTGATAAACTTGGAAGAGGTAAATATCAATTAGATGCTCAACTTGTTTGTGAACACCCATCAAATCTTCCTGATAATGAAATCACAGAACGACATGTAAAGCTTCTTGAAGAAGATATAAAGCGCAAACCTGAAATCTGGCTGTGGTCGCATAAACGATGGAAACACAAAAGACCAAATGTGGTTAACGAATCGAGTTCAATTTAATCATGGGAGGTCGACTGCTATATTATCTTTTTATTATTCCGGTATCAAAATTTCCGGACGGGATGATTCGCGCTCTATCCTATCTGATATATGTGCTATTGAAATATATAGTTCGTTACAGAGCGCAAATTATTACGAATAATTTGACCAATGCATTCCCGGATAAAAGCGATAAAGAAATCGAAAAAATTAAAAATCGTTTCTACCGACACCTCAGTGTTGTGTTTCTGGATGGAATTAAGTCTTTCAGTATTACAAAAGATCAATTGCGACGCAGAATAGAATTTGAGAATGCAGATGTTATTCGCAAACATTACGAGGCAAACACTGGTGTAATAATTACAGTAGGGCACTACCATTCGTGGGAATTGTTGCTGGCGGGAATCAATTTATTTATTCGTCATCGTGCTGCAGTAATTTACCAACCGTTAAAAAATAAATTTCTTGACACAAAACTTCGCCAAACCCGCAGCGATTTCAGAACACTAATGATTTCAACAAAAGAAGTGAGATCATTTTTCAACTCGGGAATGGAGTCTCCAACTGCTGTTTTGTTCGCAATAGATCAAGCTCCGGCTAATCCGAAACGCAGTTATTGGATGAATTTTTTGAATCAAGAAACAGGGGTGCATTTTGGCGCCGAAAAATTTGCGTTTGACTATAATATGCCGGTATATCACGCACACCTGTCACAAAAGCCCGATGGAATGTATTCGTTAAAATTTGAACTTATTTCTACAGATCCGCGCGAGGAAAAACCGGGATATATCACCGAAAAAGCAACACAGTTATTGGAGTCGCAAATCATGGAACATCCGGAGTTTTGGCTGTGGTCGCACAAACGTTGGAAACACAAGCGTCCTTCCGACATTCAACTACAACAATTGGTTACGGAGCACGCCGGAAGACAATAATTTTCCTAAATATTTTTCACTTCGAACCTTCTTCATTAATTCGATGTGACCATAATGATGGCAATCACTTCCGAGAAACTCGTAATAATTCTTATCAATCATCTGCTCCGCAACTTTTTTGGTAGCCGGAGAATAATGTCCTGTAAGCGAGTTAATATTGAGTTGAAATAAAACACCTTTATCTTTTAACTTTTCAAAAACAGAAAAATCTCTGAACCAAAACGGGTATCGTTCAGGATGCGCTAACACAGGCTGATAGCCGTTCGATTGTAAATTAAAAATCAACTGATCCAGATTATCCGGCGCATTCACATACGACACTTCAAACAACAAATACCGATCGCCGAATGTCAACAAGGGCTCTTTACCAATCTTGGATTCCAGTTCGTAATCGTAATAATACTCGGCGGCCGCATCTATTTCTATGGAATAACCATGCTCCTTAAGCGCAGCACGTACACGATCCAACCCTCCCAAAATTGTTTCCGGCGAATTGCGAAAAAAATCCGACATCACATGTGGGGTGGTAATAACCTTGCGATAACCGAAATCCGACATTGCTTTAACCAATGTCAAACTATCCTCCAACGTCTTTGCACCATCGTCTATACCGGGAATGAAATGCGAATGCACGTCGACTTGCAGCACCGACAACTCCTGCAATACTTCTGTTGCATGACGTCCGAATAGTTTTGAGAGGATTGACACTGTCGTAAAGCTAACTAAATAATTCCCGATTAACCGCCCAGCTTTTCTTTCAATGCAGCCAACTGATCTGCCCAGTCAGCACCCTTTTCTTTTTTAGCCGATGTAGTGCCTTTACTACCACCGAATGATTTCGGATTCACTGCAGGCTTCGATTCTTGTTTTTTCTGCTGTGGCTTTTCGCCTTTCATTGATAAGGCAATTCGTTTGCGTTTAACGTCAACTTCAACTACGGTTACCATTACTTGTTGATGCACTTTCACCACCTTGTTCGGATCATCCACAAACGTATCCGACAATTGACTGATATGTACCAAACCATCCTGATGCACACCAATATCTACAAACGCACCAAAATTGGTAACGTTGGTTACAATACCCGGCAAACGCATTCCTTCCTTAAGATCTTCAATTTCATTAACGCCCTCCTGAAACTTAAAGGCTTCAAAACTCTTCCGCGGATCGCGTCCCGGCTTATCAAGTTCTTGCATGATATCCTGCAAAGTCGGCATACCGAATTTATCGGTCACGTAACTTTTCAAATCAATCTTTTTACGAAGCTCTTTATCGTTCATCAAATCTTCAACTGTACACCTTGCATCTTTCGCCATTTGTTCAACGATATGATACGACTCCGGATGCACCGCACTCTTGTCTAAAGGATGCGAGCCATTACGTATGCGCAAAAATCCTGCGGCTTGTTCAAAAACTTTTTCCCCTAATCGTGGCACATCCAGTAAATCTTTACGTGAACGAAACGGACCATGTTCATCCCGGTAAGCAACAATACTCTTAGCTAACGAAGGCCCGATCCCTGACACATAAGACAACAATTGTTTAGAGGCAGTATTCAATTCAACTCCAACTTTGTTTACACAACTCTCAACTACTTCATCCAGTTTTTTCTTCAATAAATTTTGATCAACGTCATGTTGGTATTGCCCCACACCGATAGACTTTGGATCAATCTTCACCAACTCCGCCAATGGATCCGTCAAACGTCGACCAATAGAAACAGCACCACGCACCGTTACATCATGATCAGGAAATTCCTCACGCGCTGCCTCCGATGCAGAATATACCGAAGCTCCACTCTCATTCACCATAACCACCAACACATCTTTCGGGATATCTTCCATACTGCGCACAAACTCTTCTGTTTCACGACTTGCAGTGCCATTGCCGATTGCAATTGCTTCCACCTGATGCTTGGCAATAAGTCGGTATACAGTATCTTCCGCAGCACGAATTTCACGCTGTGGAGGATGCGGATAAATCACGCTATGCTCCAACAACTTGCCCTGTCGATCCAACACCACCACCTTGCAGCCGGTACGAAATCCCGGATCCAAAGCCAAAATAGTTTTCTGACCCAATGGTGCAGCCAGTAACAATTCACGCAAATTTTGCGCGAACACTTCTATGGCTTTTACATCGGCCAACTCTTTGGTCAAACTGCGGAATTCCGTTTCCAAAGAAGGTTGTAACATGCGCTTATACGCTCCGGTAATTGCAGCGCGTACTTGTTCCGCGGCATCATTATTCGCTTTAATAAAAAGCTTCTCCAGCAAATCGATAGCATCATCAGCATTTGGTGCAATATCCAACATCAATATGCCTTCATCTTCTCCACGACGCATCGCCAGGATACGATGTGAAGGAGCATTCATCAACTTCTCATCCCACTCGAAATAATCACGGTACTTTTCTCCGGCTTCTTGTTTACCGGCAACTACGCGACTTCTGATCAATGCAGCACTATTAAACAACTTACGCAGTCCTTCACGCGCTTCAGAATTTTCGCTGATCCATTCGGCAAGAATATCTCTTGCTCCATCCAACGCATCATCCGCATCTGCAATTTCAAATTCTGCGTTGATATACTTCTCAGCTTCTGCTTGCACATCTATGTTCTGCTGTTTCAACAAAACCTCCGCTAATGGCTCCAAACCTTTCTCGCGAGCAATAGTGGCGCGTGTTTTACGTTTCGGCTTATACGGTAAATACAAATCCTCCAAAGTTGTGATCAGATCTGCAGCAAGTATTTTATCACGTAACTCGTCCGTAAGCTTTCCTTGTTCCTCAATCGTTTTCAAAATAAACTCGCGACGTTGTTCCAATGCGCGCAACTGTTCCATGCGATCACGAACATTCATAATCTGCACTTCATCCAGTGATCCGGTCATTTCTTTTCTATATCGCGAAATGAATGGAATTGTCGCTCCTTCATCCAACAAATCTATAGTAGCTTGAACTTGACGAACTTCAATTCCAAGTTCAACCGCAACCTTTCTGATATTAATACTTTCTATACGATTCATATAATTATGCTATAAAACAAATGTAAGTGTACTCACCTCGTAACGAAAGCAAGTATCAACACTTGTGGAAAACTTACAATTAAAGGAATGAGTTTACGGTCAGCGTCAAACCTGATTTAACATCAATGTCCGGGGTATAACCGAATGCCGCGTGTGCTGCGGAAATATCTGCTAAGGAATCGATAATCTCGCCTTTGCGTGCCTCACGAAACAATGGCGGTGTTGTAACATGTAGCGCGTCCGCAATCCAGTGATAGATTTGAAGAACCGAAGTCGAATTCCCGGCTCCAATATTAAAGACACGGCCTCGAACGCGATCGCTTGGTGCTGCGAGTATCAACATGTTTGCTTTCACCACATTACTCACAAATGTAAAATCGCGCGACTGCTGACCATCGCCATTGATATACACAGGCGTACCGCGAATCAAACCATCAATAAAAAGTGGAATTGCTGCAGCATAAGCACCGGAAGGATTTTGACGAGGCCCGAAAATATTGAAGTAGCGAAACCCCGTTATATCCATTTCAAACAAATCGGCATACACCGCGGCATATTGCTCATTCAGTTGCTTCGTCACCGCATATGGTGACAATGCGCGTCCCGTAACAGATTCTTTTTTCGGCGAGTTAATATCGTCACCATAAACTGATGATGAACTGGCATAAACGAAACGCTTCACACCACACTTCCGTGCTGCTACCAACATGTTTAAAAATCCGGTCGCATTCACTTCATGCGTTGCAATCGGATCATCTATAGAACGTGGTACTGAACCCAAAGCTGCATGATGCAGAACAATATCAATCTGCTCGCAAGCCTTTTCGCATGTTGCAGCATCTGTTATACTGCCATGAACAAAATTGAAATTTGCCCGTCCTTCGAAAAGATTAATATTTGATTGACTTCCGGTAGAAAGGTTATCCAGTACACGCACTTCCAAAGCACCGTGCAACAGCAAATACTCAACTAAATGTGAGCCAATAAAACCCGCACCTCCGGTCACCAAAATTCGTTTGGTCGTAATCTCTTCGGTATGCCAGGCTTGATGATACATATGTTGATACAAATCTTAAATACTCCAATTAGCGCTTCTCGTACTGATCCTGATAATAAGATTGATAAGCGCCTGAAGTAACATGATCCAGCCATGATTGATTATTCAAATACCAATCCACCGTTTTCTCCAAACCTTCTTCAAATTGCAGTGACGGCACCCAGCCAAGTTCTTCCTTTAATTTTGTAGCGTCAATGGCGTAGCGTAAATCATGCCCTGCACGGTCTTTCACAAATGTGATCAATTGCGCCGATGAACCTTCTGCTCTGCCCAATTTTTTATCCATGATCTTACACAGCAGATGAATTAGATCGATATTCTTCCACTCGTTATGCCCGCCAATATTGTACGTTTCGCCATTTTTACCTTTATGTAAAATCACATCAATGGCTCGTGCATGATCCTCAACCCACAACCAGTCACGAACGTTTTCACCTTTGCCATAAACAGGAATAGGTTTGTTATTCTTGATGTTATGAATTGCCAGCGGAATTAATTTTTCCGGAAAGTGATGTGACCCGTAATTGTTGGAACAATTGGAAATCACTACAGGCAAACCGTATGTATCGTGATAAGCACGTACAAAATGATCGGAGCTGGCTTTAGATGCGGAATATGGGGAATGAGGATCATACTTAGTCGATTCCGTAAACATGCCTGTTTCTCCCAACGCACCGTAAACTTCATCGGTAGAAACGTGATAAAATCTTTTACCCTCAAACTTGCCGGCCCAATGATGCTTCGCTGCATTCAACAGGTTTACCGTTCCTACTACATTGGTCATCACAAAAGCAATAGGATTGGAAATGGAACGATCCACATGCGACTCCGCTGCCAAATGAATGACATAGGTAAAATCGTGTTGTGCGAATAAATCATGAATGAATTCCGCATTGGTAATATCTCCTTTCACAAAGGTGTAATTCGCAGCACCATTAACATCCGTTAAATTTTCTAGATTTCCGGCATACGTTAAAGCATCGAGATTAAACACATGATAGTTCGGATACTGATTCACAAAACGTCGAACCACGTGAGAACCGATAAATCCTGCACCACCGGTTATTAATACCTTTTTCATCATTGCTGTTGTCGTTGTTGGATGTACTTTATAATCGTTTCAATTTTTATTGTACCGAACAGATATCTGCGCCCTCCGGCAACCGTCAATTCTAAGCGTCGCTCTTTCCCTATCGCCGCATCCACACAATCTACAATATCTGTAAGCTTTATCGAACACAACTCTTCTTCACTCCACGCTTTTATGACTTTGCCGAATGGCTTCAACGCCGGATGTACATTGCGTTTAAAAATAAAATAGTCAGGAGTAATTTCGATCCGTCCTTCAATTCCTTTATACCCCGAACGATACCAGGATGCATAAGGAACTCTTATCGCTACAATCGGATCGCCGGACATCATCTTACAAACTCCAGTACGTTAACTTCTTCACTTTGCCTTTATAAATTCCTTTCACATCAGTCAATACTCCTTTGGGTGACATGATCGAAATGAAATACTTTTCGTCCAACGTTAAATACTCCTTGTGATTAACAGCTACAATTACTGCATCATACCCTTTACCCACGTTGTTTAATCCAAAACCATATTCATGTTTCAACTCTGCCGAATCAGCGTGTGGATCAGTAATATCTACCTTTACTCCAAAGGATTTCAACTCTTTCACTACATCGGCAACTTTCGAATTGCGAATATCACTTACATCTTCCTTAAATGTTGCACCCATTACGAGCACCTTACTCTTGCTGATATTTTTACCGGATGCAATAATTTTCTTTACCGTATTTTTTGCAACGTAAAAGCCCATGGAATCGTTGACGTAACGACCCGAATTGATCACCCGTGCATGGTAACCTAAAGCTTCAGCTTTGTGCGTTAAGTAATACGGATCAACACCGATGCAATGACCACCTACGAGACCCGGAGAAAACTTCAAAAAATTCCATTTGGTGCCCGCTGCTGCGAGAACTTCGTACGTATTAATGCCCATCTTGTTAAAAATGATGGACAATTCATTCATCAGAGCGATGTTTACATCGCGCTGCGTGTTCTCAATTATTTTAGCAGCCTCCGCGACTTTAATTGAAGATGCACGATGTGTTCCCGGCTCAACAATAATTTCGTAGGTCTTCGCAATTTCCTCTAAACTTTCCGCATCACATCCGGAAACAACTTTCAAGATTTTCGTTATCGTATGTTCTTTGTCGCCGGGATTAATTCGTTCAGGCGAATAACCCACTTTAAAATCTTTCTTAAACTTCAGTTTAGATTGAGCTTCCAAAACAGGAATACAATCCTCTTCCGTACAACCCGGATAAACAGTGGACTCAAACACCACATAATCACCTTTCTTCAACACCTTTCCCACTGTAGTTGAAGCAGCAATTAGAGGAGTGAGGTCGGGTTGATTGTGCTCATCAATCGGAGTTGGTACTGCGACAATAAAGAAACGCGCAGCTTTTAGTTCTTCAAGTGAAGCGGTAAAATGAATATCGCATCCCTTGAATTCACTTTTATCCAATTCATTACTCGGGTCGATACCTTTACGCATCATCCCGACACGCTTTTCGTTGATATCGAATCCGATTACTTTAACTTTTCGTGCAAATGCAAGAGCAATAGGTAAACCAACATAACCTAATCCAATTACGGCAATGGGGGCCTTCTTTGCCAGAATATCTTTATAAATGCTCATCCTTTATGATTTACGATTCGGTTTCCTGAATGAATAAATGCGCTCAATAATATCAACTACTTTCATTCCCTCCAGCGCATTGGTGGTGATGGTTGTTTTGCCGGTTAATGTGTCAATCACATTTTGAATTAACTGATTATGATTATTGGCAGATCCTTTATAAGCGCCGTAATCATTGGCAGGCGCGGTGGCTTCAAGTTCGGGCATCGAATAGTCATTGATATGACAATATTCTACCTGATCCATATATTGTCCGCCCACCTTTACACTTCCCTTGCTGCCTACTACAGTAATACTGCTTTCCAGATTTTTATCCCAAACTGCCGTGGAATAATTAATACTTCCCATGCCTCCTCCAACAAAACGGAAATTAACGAATCCTGAATCTTCAAATTCTGTCAATTGCTCGTGATTAAAATCTGCGAATTTGGCTTGTATATCGGTGATATCTCCGAACAGCCAATACAACAAATCAATCCAGTGCGAAAATTGCGTAAACAATGTTCCGCCATCCAATTGTTGCGTGCCTTTCCAACTTCCCTTTTTGTAATAACGTTGGTCGCGATTCCAGTAGCAGTTCAACTGCACCATGTATAAATCACCGATAATTTTCTCCTCTATCACATTCTTCAACCAAACCGCAGGGGGGGAATATCGGTTTTGCATTACGCAAAACACTTGCTTGTTGTTTTGCAGGGCCGCGTAAATAATTTCCTCACAATCCTTACGCTGCAACGCCATCGGTTTTTCCACAACAGCGTGCTTACCTGCACGTAATGCGGACAACGCATGTTCTGCATGAAGTCCGTTAGGAGTACATACATTCACAACTTCTATTTCGGGATGTGAAGTCAATAGCTCATCCAATGAATTGTAATAGGGTTCCGCTACAGCTTCATTGCCGGTCTCGGTTTTACCCAACACATCACATACTGCTATCAACTGGGCATTCGGATTGCGTCTCACCATTTCTGCATGACGTTTTCCGATATGGCCTTGTCCGACAACTGCGAATTTTATTTTTTGTTCCGACATGTCATTTAAATTTTGTGAACCGCGCCGTTAATCAATTGATAACGCTCTTGAGATTCAGGACACACCGCAAATCCCGACGCATCAAAATTTAATCGGTGTCCGTACTCGCTCATCCATCCTATTTGCTTCGCGGGATTTCCTACTACCAATGCGTATGCGGGAACCGTCTTCGTAACAACAGCTCCGGCTCCGATAAAGGCAAATGCTCCGATATCATGACCACAAACAATTGTTGCATTCGCTCCAACAGAAGCTCCTTTACCAACATGAGTCTTAGCGTATTGCTCACGACGATTTACCGCGCTTCGCGGATTCGTCACATTCGTAAAAACACAACTTGGACCGAGGAATACGTCGTCATCACAAGTGACGCCCGTGTAAAGCGAAACATTGTTTTGAATCTTCACATTGCTACCTAAAATCACTTCAGGAGAAATGACCACATTCTGTCCGATATTGCATCGTTCTCCAATCCTGCAGTTCGGCATGATATGCGAAAAATGCCAAATTTTAGTACCCGCACCTATCGTGCAACCTTCATCAATAACGGCTGTGGGATGCGCAAAAAAATCACTCATGGTTATTTCTTTTCAAATTCCCTGTGCTCCTTTTTATACAACTCTTCCGTTGGCAAACTTTTAAAATATGCGTAGGTGCGTTTCAACCCTTCTGCACGATCCACCTTCGGCTCCCAGCCTAAAATTTGTCTTGCTAACGTAATATCGGGCTGGCGTTGCTTCGGATCATCTTGTGGTAACGGATGGTAAACCACTTTCTGATTCGTTCCCGTTAACTTGATGATTTCCTCAGCAAAATCTTTGATGGTTATTTCTTGAGGATTACCAACGTTTACCGGCCCAACATGATTACTCATCAATAACCGATAAATACCTTCTACTAAATCATCCACATAGCAAAAAGAACGCGTCTGAGAACCATCACCAAAAATGGTAAGATCTTCTCCTCGTAAAGCCTGACCTATAAATGCAGGTAATACACGACCGTCATTCAGTCGCATACGAGGCCCGTAAGTATTAAATATTCTTACGATTCGCGTTTCTAGTCCGTGATAGGTATGATACGCCATTGTTATCGCTTCCATGAAACGCTTCGCTTCATCATACACACCACGCGGCCCAATAGGATTTACATTACCCCAATAATCTTCGGTTTGCGGATGCACTGTCGGATCACCGTAAACTTCAGAAGTTGATGCCACCAGAATTCTCGCATTTTTCACACGGGCAAGTCCCAGCAAATTATGCGTCCCCAGAGAACTTACCTTCAACGTCTGAATAGGGATTTTCAAATAATCAATCGGACTGGCAGGTGAAGCAAAGTGCATAATGTAATCCAACTCTCCGGGAACAAAAACAAACTTGGAAACATCATGATGATAAAACTCGAAGTTCTTATTCGAAAATAGATGTTCCAGATTCTTCAAATCTCCCGTAATCAGATTATCCATTCCGATTACATAACAGCCTTCAGCAATAAAACGATCACACAAATGTGACCCTAAAAAGCCGGCAGCTCCTGTAACTAAAACACGCTTCTGCCTCATACCGTCTCAGGGTTTACCGTTGCACGACCAATGCTCGAATAATAGAAACCGTGTTCACTCATTTGATCGAGTGAATACAAATTCCTACCGTCAAAAATGGACTTATTTTTTAGTAGCGTTTTCATTCTGTCGAAATCCGGCGTACGGAACAAACTCCACTCCGTGCAAATAATTAATGCATCAGAATCTTTCAGAATACTGTATTCATCAATTCCGTATTCAATTTTCCCTCCCAATAACTTCGACACATTGTCCATAGCTTCAGGATCGTAGGCAGAAACCGACGCGCCTTGTTGCAACAACTCGTCAATTATATATAATGCGGGTGCTTCACGAATATCATCCGTATCCGGCTTGAAAGCTAAGCCCCAGATTGCAATCTTTTTACCTTTTAAATCACCCTTAAAATATGCGTTAACCTTGGGAATGATGATCGTTTTCTGACGTTCGTTAATTTCCATCACGGCGTCAAGAATTTTCATTTCCTGATTAACTTCTGATGCAGACTTTGCCAATGCTTGAACGTCTTTAGGAAAACAACTTCCTCCGTAACCAATTCCGGGAAATAAAAATCGCTTGCCGATACGGTCATCAGAACCAATACCGATGCGAACCTTATCCACATCAGCTCCAACTTTCTCACACAAATTCGCAATCTCATTCATGAATGTAATCTTCGTTGCAAGAAATGCGTTAGCAGCATACTTGGTCAACTCGGCAGACTTTTCATCCATGAAGATGATCGGATTTCCCTGACGAACAAAAGGCTTATACAACTCATCCATCAATTTTTTCGCACGATCTGAACTTGCACCGATAACAACACGATCCGGCTTCATAAAATCATCAACAGCAAATCCTTCACGTAAAAACTCCGGATTCGAAACGACATCAAATTCAACTTGCGCATTCTTAGCAACTGCTGCGTGTACTTTATCGGCAGTTCCCACAGGTACCGTTGACTTATCAATGATCACCTTGTAGTCCTTAATAATCTTACCCAGATTTTCTGCTACGCCCAAAACGTAAGATAAATCTGCAGAGCCATCTTCGCCGGGAGGTGTAGGCAAAGCCAAAAAAATCAACTTGGCTCCGGCAACAGCTTCCTCCAGGTTGGTAGTGAATTTAAGTCGGCCTTGTTTAATATTGCGCTCAAACAGCGTATCAAGATGCGGTTCGTAAATTGGAATGATACCGTTTTTCATCTTTTCAACCTTGGTGGCGTCAATATCCACACAGATAACATGATTACCCGTTTCTGCTAAACAAGTTCCGGTAACTAAACCAACATAGCCGGTTCCAACAACAGCGATATTCATAATAACTACTTATTTACGTATTCTAAAACTGATTGCGTAATAAACTCTAGCGTGCTTTCCTCCAACTCCGAATGCATAGGCAAAGAGATCACTGATGCGCACAACTGTTCTGTAACAGGAAACATCCCTGCCGTGTAACGCGGATCGAGGTATGCCTTTTGCATATGCAGCGGCACAGGATAATATATCATCGACGGTATTCCTTTACTCGCCAAATGATCACGCAATCCCTGACGATCAACACCATTCAACTGCAACGTGTATTGGTGAAACACATGATCGGAATGCTTAACACGCTTAGGAGTTCTCAACTTGGAACTGCCGGCAAATGCTTTATCGTAATAGGATGCCGCATTGTTTCGTGCTGCTGCATAGGCATCAAGATGTCTCAACTTGATTCTCAATATCGCAGCTTGAATGCTATCCAAACGAGAATTCACACCGATACTATCATGGTAATACTGAACACTCTGTCCATGATTAGCAATCATCTGCATTTTTGCTGCCAGGTCATCGCTATTCGTGTACATTGCTCCGCCATCTCCATAACAACCTAAGTTCTTAGACGGGAAAAATGATGTGCATCCGATATCTCCCATAGTTCCTGCTTTTGCAACGGTTCCGTTACTAAACGTGTAGTTGGATCCGATTGCTTGCGCGGTATCCTCAATCACAAACAAACCGTGCTTCTTAGCTACAGCAAGAATACGTTCCATGTCGGCGCATTGACCGAATAAGTGAACCGGAACAATTGCCTTTGTCTTTGGACCAATTGCTTTCTCCAACTCTTCGACATTAATGTCGAATGTATCCGGATAAACATCCACCAATACCGGAGTCAAACCTAACAAAGCAATAACTTCTGCTGTTGCCACGTAGGTAAAATCTGCTGTAATGACTTCATCTCCCGGCTTCAGTCCTAAAGCCATCATTGCAATTTGCAAGGCATCAGTTCCATTTGCGCATGGAATTACATGTTTCACACCAAGATAAGCTTCCAACTCTGATTTGAAAGCTTTCACTTCAGGTCCGTTGATGTATGCCGCGGATCGAATAACGCCAAGAACGGCAGCATCAATTTCAGCCTGAATTTTCTCGTACTGGGTGACGAGATCGACCATTTGAATTTTTTTCTCTGCAACAGCCATTTCAATTACTGTTAAAAACAGGCGAAGATACGGAAATTAAACCCTTTGAAGGTTACTAAATCCGCCGCAAACAACCTTTTTACTTAACTTTGGAGTATGTTTAAATGGCTTGCTGTTTTACTGGTGTTGGTATCCTCGTTAGGAGTTGCGAATGGGCAGAATTCCTCCCGCCGCGATTCCATTACTGCATGCTTTATGTTTGCGGGCGATTACGCCTTGTATATTCCGGGTGGCGATCTTGCAGACCGCATGGGATTGCATTCCGGAGCCGGGTTGTCCATTCATTATAAATCCCGCAACGCCTGGATATTTAGCGCAAACTGGAAATATTTGTTCGGGGATCAACTTCGTGAACGAGGTGTACTCGACAGCATTTCAACTTCGAACGGATTTGTTATTGACAAGGAGGGGAAGATGGCAGATATCAGAATGTATCCGCGTGGTTTTAACCTTTATTTCAGTGTCGGAAGAATCTTCACGAATATCCTGAGCCCTAATCCCAACTCCGGACCATTTATCAGTGCCGGCGCCGGATATATGCAACACAAAATTCGCATTTATGACAATGGAGGACGAACACCGCAACTCCAAGGCGACTACCTGAAAGGCTACGACCGATTAACTTCAGGCTTAATGATCAATCAATTTGTCGGATTTTGGTTCATGAGTAAATCTCGATTCACGAATTTTTATGCCGGATTCGAATTTAACCAGGCGTTCACGAAGAGCCGTCGTTCCTGGAATTACGACCTAATGCGGGCAGACACCTCAAAACGCATCGAGCTTCAGTATGGATTTCGTGTAGGTTGGAATATACTACTCAATCGCACCGGTAACCAACAGTACTACATGTACTAATATGCTTTTGTTATACACCTTTGCGATACATACATACGGATTGATTATCCGCATGGCTGCGCTTTTCAACTCCAAAGCGGCATTCTGGCTCAAAGGAAGACGAGATTGGGAAACACGTTTGAATGATTTTAGAAAACAACATGCAGGTAAATTGGTTTGGGTGCATTGCGCATCATTAGGTGAATTCGAACAAGGGCGACCAATAATTGAACATCTACGTCAACGGCATCCCAACATTAAAATTCTCTTGACATTTTTCTCGCCCTCGGGCTATGAGATCAGAAAAAACTACGAAGGTGCAGATGGCGTTTTTTATTTACCACTCGACACTCCCGGCAATGCTCACAAATGGCTGGAGATATTGCAACCTTCATTGGCAATATTTGTGAAATACGAATTTTGGCTAAACTTTCTTAACTCACTTCGCCGTTATGACATTCCGCACATTCTGATTGCTGCAAACTTTAGAGAAGACCAGGTTTTCTTTAAATCGTACGGTAAAATCTTTAGAGAAGGGCTTCGTGGTTATCACAACATCTTCACCCAAAATGAGAAGTCTACCAACCTATTGAAGCATATTGAAGTCGATTCGCAAGTTGCCGGCGATACTCGATTCGACCGCGTGTTGAATATCCTCACACAACAAAATTCGCTTCCAATAATTGAAAAATTCTTAGGATTAAGTTCTTGTATTGTTGCGGGAAGCACATGGCATCAGGATGAAATCATTGCATTCCCGGCGATCTTCAGCACAATTCCAAACGGGATGAAATTAATTGTTGCACCGCATGATATTAACGCCGATCGTATTCGCTCAGTGGAACAAAATCTAATTCACGCGGGATGGAATAAAGAGGAAATAGTCCGATTCTCTCAAAATGAATCTATTGATATAACAACAAAAAAAGTGTTGATTATTGACAATATTGGAATGCTAAACAAGCTTTATCGCTATGCCGAAATATGTTTCATAGGTGGTGGTTTTGCTAAAAATCTGCACAATACTCTCGAAGCGGCAGTATACTCAAAGCCGCTAATTTTCGGTCCTAAACATGAAAAATTTGAAGAGGCGAAAGAACTATTAAAGGTAGGCGGTGCAATTTGTGTTAACGATCAGGAGCAACTTGAACTAGCCCTGAGACAATGGTTAAACGACCCGGAAACTCTTACGAAATCAGGAATCAACGCAGGTAAGTATGTTGCGGGTAATAAAGGTGCCGTCGAAAAAATCGCGAAACATTTTGACCAATTAATTAGTCGTTAAAAATCCACGACAATCCCAGTTTTAGTGCCAGATCATTCCCGGGATAATGCGGAATCATGTAATACGTTCGGCCCATGAGACCGGCGTTAACATGTTCCGCTTGCACGTATGCTTTAACAGACTTAATTTGAATTGCAACGAATGGATCAAAGTAAATGTAACTCTTAAGCTTAATAGCATCTTGAACATAGAACACACTTAGGTTCGTATGATAACCATCGGCAAAATAACTACCTACATAAGTTAGATCGCAACCCAATTGAAAAGTCATTGCCTGTTTAAATAGTTTCCACTCGCCAATAAAAGTTTGTCGGGCAACAAGTGGAGGCAATCGAACAGGATCTTCCTCTGAAACTAAATTATACTTCAAAGACCCGTACCACTTGAAATGGGTTAATTGCACATCTTGGCGCAATGCAAAGCTTAGCACATCAAAATTTGAATTGTGCTGAACGGGAAGCAATGTACTGTCGAAGTATACATAGTTAGAATACGTATTGTATTCAACACCCAGTCCCGCGCGTATTTTATCAATTATCCGAATACTGGACTGTAGTTGTAATTGAGTGTGATATTCATCGGATAAATCATTTACCCATTTGAAATGATTACCGGAAAAAGTGAGGGCTGTTTGTTCCGGGCGATATCTTCCCGAAACTGCACTCACATTGAGAGAAATCTTTTTTATCTCAAATAAACCTATACCAGCAGAAATCTGATAATTACTTTCATTTAGTCCGCTGAAATAGTAACGCGTTTTCAGTTGGTATGACGTTAACCAAGACGAAGTATCACGACCGAATACATCAAGTTTGCCGAGAAGATTACCCCCTGTTACCGATATAGTATCATTATGATAGTCGATAGCCTCATGACCTGCCGCAATTCGCATGAAGAATACTTTAGTCGTGTTACTAAAGTTGTGCTGAATAAATAGGTCGTTGGAAATAATATTTAGTCGTGTCGAATCGCGTGTCTCTAATGAATCACTATATATTGTCTGAAAATAGCCGGCGGCCGGAAAGAAGTCGTTATAAACTCGTTTAGTTCTCTGCAGCGTAACTTGATGACCAACTGAAATTTTTGGAACAATTACTTTTCGCGAATCGGATGTATCAACAATCGGTAATTTTTCAGGACCAAATGACCAGTAATTTGTGAGTTGCAATTTGCCTGATATCAGCCGTCCTTGTGCATTTGCAAGATTCACTCCAACAAGCTTCCTGTCCAACTGCGTTGCAAATTCAAATAACGAATCATTAACGATTCCGCCGTTTTCCTGCCAGGTGCCTGTAGTCCAGTCTCCGTGGACATGCATTGCATACCTGCGATGTTTGCCTCTAAACCAACTATTTAAAAACAATGATGTTGTGTTGGTTTGCTGATTTCTATAAAAACCTTCGGAACGAATTCTCCTAAATCCAAACGCCACACCCAGATTGCTACCGAAATTTCTAGAATGTAAAACATCTACAAATTGCTCCTTTCGCATACCGGCACCATATTGTATTGCGGTAATCGGTTTTTGTGAATAGAAAAATGCAGGCTCTGACGCACCAAAATGAAAGTTACCGCTAAACGATCTCCGATCCCTGAATCCGGTATTAAATGCAACTGCGCGGTCAAGCGATTTGTTTGGACCGCCAAGATTTCCGGTAGAAATATCACGGGGGTGAATTACGTGAAACGAGTCGAGTTTATAATTAATCCTTCGAATCAGATGATTATCGAACAGCGAAAATTCGTGTTCGGAGAAGGTATAAACAGAATTTGAATCCAAAAGCAGTCTGCTCGTTTGAGCGGAGAGTTGCCAAAGCGATAATAAGCCGGCAAATAGCAGAAATACAATAATTCTGGCGTGGCTCATGTGATAAAGGTATCACAGTAAATAGGGTAAAAAAAAGAAACCCCGACAAAAGTCGAGGTTTCATTTAAAATTGGCGGCGACATACTCTCCCACCTTGTAGGGCAGTACCATCTGCGCTGACGGGCTTAACTTCTCTGTTCGATATGGGAAGAGGTGATCCCCGTCGCTATAGCCACCATAAAGCATTAAATACTTTAAAAAACATATTGGAATAAAAACACAACAGAAGGATTGATCAAAGAAAATCGATCGAGCAATTAGTACCACTCAGCTTTGACATTACTGCCTTTACACCTGTGGCCTATCAACGTAGTCGTCTTCTACGGCTCTTAAGGGAGATCTCATCTTGAGGCGAGCTTCGCACTTATATGCCTTCAGCGCTTATCTCATCCGAACATAGCTACCCTGCACTGCACCTAGGCGGCACAACAGGTACACTAGAGGTTCGTCCGACTCGGTCCTCTCGTACTAGAGTCAGCACCCCTCAAATCTCCAACGCCCACAACAGATAGGGACCGAACTGTCTCACGACGTTCTGAACCCAGCTCGCGTGCCACTTTAATCGGCGAACAGCCGAACCCTTGGGACCTTCTCCAGCCCCAGGATGTGACGAGCCGACATCGAGGTGCCAAACCACTCCGTCGATGTGAGCTCTTGGGAGTGATCAGCCTGTTATCCCCGGCGTACCTTTTATCCTATGAGCGATGGCCCTTCCATGCGGAACCACCGGATCACTATATCCTACTTTCGTACCTGCTTGGCTTGTCGGCCTCACAGTCAAGCTCGCTTATGCTATTGCACTCTACGTACGGTTACCAAGCGTACTGAGCGAACCTTTGAAAGCCTCCGATACCCTTTCGGAGGCGACCACCCCAGTCAAACTACCCATCAAACAATGTCCCCCCTGCGGGGTTAGACTCCAAGTAAGTAAAGGGTGGTATTTCAACGTTGGCTCCATAATGGCTAGCGCCACTACTTCATAGCCTCCCACCTATCCTACACATCACTTACCCGAAATCAATGTTAAACTATAGTAAAGGTGCATGGGGTCTTTCCGTCCCGTTGCGGGTAATCAGCGTCTTCACTGATACCACAATTTCACCGAGCTCGTGGCTGAGACAGAGCGGAGATCGTTACACCATTCGTGCAGGTCGGAACTTACCCGACAAGGAATTTCGCTA
>CALJIF010000059.1 GCA_937974275.1 uncultured Flavobacteriales bacterium | reverse complement strand
TGTAGGTTCGGGAACAAAAAACAACGATTTGAAATTTACTTTTAACGGTGACGGAATGCTGCCCGATAAAGCAATAACCACAACCGGAACAGACTCGTGCAACTGATTCAACAAATGCTCCAACTCCTGCACCGGAACGCACGATGAAACGCACACAGCTCCCGCTTTCTTCGGATTGACAAATTCAGAAGGAACCGCATCATGCTGCCAACATGCCAAACTGATTGCTTTAACAGCAGCTGCCGGCGCCTGAAACAACTGCTCATCTTCGATCATCTGATCAGGAATCAAACGCACTTCATATTCTTTGCTCAACAAACCTTCATAAGCACTTCGTACACGATCCTTGTAAGCATTCAATAATTCCTTCAGAAAATTATCGCTACCCGGAATTTCAAATCCATTATAAAACGAAGTGTAGAAATACACATGCGAAGCATACGGATCCATCGTTTCAGGAATGCGAACCACTAATTGCCCGGTTCTCGCATATACTTTCCACACAATTCTTCTCACATCATCGCCGGATTCGAAATCTTTATAATTCAAATATTCGCCTTCCACTTTTCGTGGCATTTCTATTCGATGCAACTGCTCTTCGGTTGTTTGAGGTGCAGCGCTAATCGTATTCGTTCCGACAGGCTGTGCTAACGTAATTAACTGTCCCGGCCAATCCATAATAATGGGAAGTTCTATGAAACGGAACATATCACTGCACAACAGCTGAACTTCCCAAATATCGTGTGAACCGCGATCATGCAAATGAATTTGCGACTCGCCGGATAGTTCTCTTTTTCTTGAAAAGAATTTTTCTTTATCCGCATAAAGTACAACAGGTGTTTCCGAAATCTTATTCGCATATACTGAACGAATACGTATACTGCCCAATACAGGAGGAAGCAAGCCGGTAACCACTACACGCATATTATAATGGTTTGTTGTAGGAATAATTTTAATATCTACCGTGATTTGATTTTTCTTCACTTTCATCCACACGTAAATCCAATAGATCAGTTAGAAAAGTATACCGACCATCGTAATA
>CALJIF010000058.1 GCA_937974275.1 uncultured Flavobacteriales bacterium | reverse complement strand
ATTTCAGGTTTATTAAGAAAATGTAGTATTGCACCCGCGGCTTTGCCCGGTTCATTTTTGGGAACCACCAGTGCGGTAACATCATTAACTGCTACTTCCTGAAATCCCACGGCATCACTCACTACTGCCGGCTTTCCGCAGGCCATGGCCTCGACAAGGGCAACACCGAAACTTTCTTCGCGCGATAATGCCACAAATACATCAAAACCTCTGTGGCAGTCGGGAACTTGGTGATGATTAATTTGCCCCAAAAAAGTTACAACAGCAGCACATTTCAAATCCTGCGTTAATTGCTCCAATTGCTTACGCTGTGAGCCATCACCGCCAATGATTAATCGTACGTTCCCCGGAAATCGTTCGCGAACTTGTGCAAACGCATGAATCAACGTATCAATGCCATAAGCAGGTTCCAACGATTTAACGGTACCGATAATTATTTCGTTCGGATATCGAATTGATGCAGACACTCCCGGTGAAAATAAGCTGGTATCTACACCAAATGGCGTAACAGCAACACTTCCGGAATAGTATTTGCTTATTTCCCGAGCCATTGCATGACTGGTAGAAAAAACGGCGGTGGCGCGATTCAAGTTGAATTGAATCATTTTTTTATGCAAAAAACTACGAGAAGCAAAATCGTAAATATCCGATCCCCATACAGAGATCACGAAAGGTCGAAATCGACTTAATGCGCCCAGCAATCCGTATGAAGTTGCATAATGGGCATGAACCAAATGCGGTTGAAATGAAGTAATGATTTTTTTAAGATACGGCAGCAACTTCACGTACTTCAATTTACCCACTAAACCGCCTTGAAAAGTTGCAGTTGAAAAGCCATGCTCATCAAACACATGAATGTTCGGATAAGTTGTCCACCACTGTAACTCACTTTTCCGAAGGCTAAAAATACCTACTTCATAACCGCGTGTTGCCAAAGAAATTGCCCATTTGCGCGTATGAGAGGAATCCACATCGGACAAGAACAATATTCTTCGTGCCATTGTGGTAAAAATAGAAAATTCGATGCACTTGCCGGTACAAGAATTACTTCACTCTAGCACATTCTATCCGCTGCAGCAGGATTATGTACATTTGACAACAGTATTTGTTTCTTCCGGCACAGATGAATCGACCGAAAATAGCCTTTATCAGTGAACAGGATGCGCGGGACAAGCGCTCGTGGTCGGGTACGCAATACTTTATATGGCAAGCACTTCAAAATCATGTGGGTGATGTTACTTTATTGGAACCATACACGCCGCGATTTCTGAAATTTATTTGTTCCGCATTCAATTATTTGTCGTTGCGCATTCTTAAAAAACGATTCGACTACCGGCATTCCGATATTATGAGTAACGCATACGGCAAGCACTATTCGAAACTGCTGCAACAAAACGAATATGATCTTGTGGTTGTTTCCGCTTCTATTGCATCCATGTCGCGTTTGCGAACAAAAATCCCTACCGTTTATATCAACGATCGTGTTATTAGTGGTGCCATTAACTACCACAAAATCCTGACAGATCTTTTTGCTTTTTCACGCAGACAAAGTATTTCGAATGATCGTAAGGCCATCCTCAATAGTTCATTGGCGGTATTTTGTTCGGACTGGGCTGCTGATGCTGCACGTGCGATTGCACCGGATAAAGTTGCTATGATTCCTTTCGGTGCTAATCTGGAAAGAGCGCCCGAACAACCTGATGCGTTAACGTTTCCTCCACAAAAAATAAGATTGTTATTCGCCGGAGTTAACTGGTTCGACAAAGGAGGTCCGAAAGCGTTTGACGCGTTACTGCATTTGTTGAACAATGGATATGATGCCGAATTATCAGTTGTAGGTTGTACACCGCCGAAAGAATTTGAACACGAGAAGTTGACGTGTTACGGATTTCTGAATAAAAACAATGCTGCGGAATTCGAACAACTCACCGCGCTTTATCGCAGTCATCATTTTTTCATTCTTCCAACCAAATACGAAGCTTACGGACTTGTATTTTGCGAATCGGCAGCATACGGATTACCGGCCCTCGCGCCACGAACAGGCGGCATTCCAACGATAATCGATCATGAGAAGACAGGGATATTACTTCCGGAAACGGCAACAGGACAGGATTACGCCAATGAAATTATCGCTCTCCTGAAACAACCCGAACGATGGCAGCAGCTGCGCACCAACGCTTATCAAAAATATACTTCAACTTTAAATTGGGAGTCGTGGGCTGCAACACTGAAAGCAAATTGTGCCGCACGAAAAATTATTGATTAGTCATTTATCTCCAATAGTGCTTTGTATGCAGCACTGAATGCATCAACACTAAAATGTTCCATAGCGTAGTTTCTTGCTGCTGCACTAATCGCATTCATTTTGTTGTGATTTGTAACCAAATCGGATATTACTTCAACCGATTCCGGAACTGCAGCATCCGCTTCCGCCGAATGCAACACAATTCCATTCTTGCCATCTAAACGATTGGGAATATCGCCAACCGGTGTAGCCACAACAACCAATCCGGAAGCCATTGCTTCCATAATGACAACAGGAAAGCCTTCACGACTTGAAGTGACAACCAAAATTTGATGGTCGGCATACACGGCAGCCAACTCTTTTTCATCCGTGATTTCACCTAAACATGCTACATGCGGAGCATCTATTTGTGCAACGCCAACAACCGTAAATCGAACATCGTTGTTGAATCGCTGTTTTAGCGTTCCAGCGATTTGTACAAAGAGTTCCAATCGTTTTTCGGGACTATTGCGACCTACGAACAACACTCCTACAGCCCCATTTCGCGATGAGTTAATTTCAGGAATGTGAACAGCATTGGAAATAAATGTCGATCGCTGTCGAAGTTGCGCCGAAATGTTATTATGAAATAAAAAACGATCGAATTCCTGCATAGCAGCATTGGATACAAATACACGCTGATCAATTCGTTTCGCGAGTGGCAGTAACGCTTTGTGCGCGAGGTTTGCTTGTGGCTGATACTTGAAAGCGTGAATTAATTCTACGACTTTCACATCGTCCTTCAGTAATGGAATCAGATCGTAAAAGAATGCAGCATTGGATCCCATGACCACTGCATTGCAACGATTCATTTTCTCCGCCAACTGTCGAAGTGCATTGTTCGAAGTGAATGGATAATTCAAATAATTCGGGATAACAAGCACCTCGGCATGTTCGGCAAATCGCGACAGGAATTTTTCATTATCGGAAAATCCCGAAAAAATCACGAGCGGTTTAGCGTGCTTAGCTGTTGCTACAATAGCTGCATGAACCTTTTCAGCACCGCCCACATGCGTATACGGAAAAATGAAAAAATGTCGTCCGTTGTACGAGTGCAACATACTTTCGAATGCACGCTTTTCCTCCAGTACCTGAAATGGAGAACTTGTCAAGAATCGCTTGGTATAACGTGCCCACCGTGGAATCAGATTGACTTTCCAATGCCGGGCGATAGTTCGGAACATTCCAATCAATACCTGAAAGAAGAAAGCGTTCCATCGAAAACGCATCACACGTTCTGCCAGAAACTTTCTCAACACACGCAACAAACGAACTTCCAGCACTTCTTTGCGTTTGTCACCTGCAGTAATGCTATCCGCATGAATACGGTACAACAATAACGTCTCAGCAAGTTTTGCTATTCCCTTACCGTCGCTTAATAAGCGCAACCACAGATCCCAATCTTCAGCACCTTTTTGATTGGACTGATACAAATACGCTCGCGCAATTTCAGTTCGAATCATTACCGATGGATGCGCAATACAATTCGTTCGCGTCATTACACGCGCAATTTCCTCGATTGTCACAGCTGATTGATCTGTAGACCAATTGCCGGTTACTTCCCCATCGGTATTGATAAAGTCGACCAATGATGCTACAACAGCCACATCCGAATGTTGTTCTAAAAATTCAACTTGCTTCCTCAAACGATCAGGCAAGCATACATCATCGGCATCCATACGTGCGATGTACTTTCCGTTTGCAAGTTGTATTCCTTTGTTCAACGTGGCAATCAATCCGAGATTTCGCTCATTATTAACAACACGAATTCTATCGTCATGGAACGATGTAATAATACCGGCACTTCCGTCTGCAGAACCGTCGTTGATGATAATAAATTCAAATGCCGTGTACGTCTGATTCAACACACTATTGATCGCCTCAGCCACAAATGCTTCTGCATTATAAACCGGCATCAACACCGTCACTATCGGTTGCTGTGGTGAACTCATTACTGTTTCGACTGAAGTGAATGATACAGTTTGAGATATTCACGGGTAATCAACGCCCAGGTAAAACGCGACTTCCACGCCGCATTACCATTTTTACCGGCTTCCCGAAGTGCATTCTTGTTCTTTAACTTCTCTTCCAACACCTTAACGGCTTCATTCAATTTCACATCCACCCACCCATTAGTTCTGCGCGTGCAAGGCAATAACCAGCCCCCTTTACTCCATTCAATAATTTCCGCCGTGTTTCCCGCAGCCGAGGCTAAAAATGGAACACCCGCTGCCATACTTTCGAAAAGCACAATCGGAGAACATTCTACATTACTCGGAAACAAGAAAAGATCAGCCGATTTAAAAGCGGCTACAGTCTCTACCCTACTTAACTCTTCGAATAATATTCGCTTACGTTTCAGTAATCGCAAGAGATTCAATTTAAAGTAGGACGGATGTGTATGGAAATATTTTTTCAGGATTTTATTTTTTTCGCCCACCAGCAGTAAAACCGCATTATTCGTTTTTGCGCGAATAAACAATTCAATTGCTTCACGATGACCTTTAATACCCGTGTATGATCCTACATGCAACACCAATTGAGCATGATTCGGAATATTTAACTTTTCTCGAATTGAAAGTCCGCTGTTTCGCTCGAATTCTTCCTCAGCAGCACCATTCGGAATGATACAAATTCCACGAGCATTATTCGCACGGGCAAAATTGATATCAGCATAATCATTCGAAAGAAAAACGTTAGCGTCGAAATACGTAATTCTTCGCTTTAATTGCTCGAAATACCCGGAATATTGGGGATTGTAAAAATGTGAAAATCCCGTTGGCACAAAAACTTTTTTGCCGGGAATATTGGGAAGTGCATCGGCAATAGCATCGTACGACCACTGCTGCGCTGCGAAACAAACTACCACATCATAACCACCATTCTTCAGATCAGTGATGTAGCTTATCGTATCACCCGTAATTCCGTTCACTTCATTTCCGATAATGGCATAACTTTTTATGCGGACACCGTTTATCAATTCCGACTTTCTTTCGGGATGATGTGAAGTAAACACCGTTACATCATATCCATCCGCAGCCATGCGCTCCGACAATTGACGCACTACCTCAGGCATTCCGCCTTTGGCAGGAAAGTAACTTTCTACACAATGCGCAATTTTCAAAGCTTTATCCATGAGGCAGGAAGTAAATCAGGATTGTATTGCGCCGGATCGTTCACCCATTTTTGCGGAGCTATAACTTTCTTTTCGATTGATGGATTTAACCATGCACCCCACCAACTGAAACTACTGTTTGCAATAATATGATGTTTGCAATTGCTCATTAAGCGTAAGTCTTCGAACGATGCTTTACCATTGTTCCAGTCAACAATCATCGTTGGGCCGGGCAATTTCAAATGTTGTCGACACCATTCCGGATCATCAGAAAAAACGAAAAAACTCATATCCGAATTTTCTGCGGCCAAAATCTCGACTGCACGCTGATAATAAGGTAATCCTGTTAAAGCGTGATACTCTGCGGCAGCAGGCAATGAAACATAATCACCTCTGCGCACGTGTACGCTAACAGCATTCGAATTTCGAATCTGTTGTAATACTTCAGCATTCTTACCCGATGCTGCAGTTTTGAACGTAAATTCTTTTCTGATCAATTGTTCGTGACGCAAGAAATACTGCTCGCTTTGGAAATAACCCTGCAAATACACATGTTGCGGGAACTGTAGTAATTCAGAATGAAAACCTTGCACTGCCTCATAATAATTGCGATACGGCAACATCCACAATGCACTGTTTGAAATGCGATTCCAGCGTGAATTACTATTTAGTCGCTTCAACAATCGCACCGAAAAATCCTCGGGGACTGAGGTTTGAATATTAAAAACATCTAACTCAAAATACCGTTGCGTCCATTTGCCTTCACTCGGTGTTTCCAAAAAGGAACGATCCAAAAACACCGGACACTGTCTATCTGCAGCCATTGCCCTTGCAGCAGCATACTGAAACATCTGGTTACCCAGCCCGCCCATGAGTTTTACCGCAATCATCTATTTAACTTTTAATCGTTCCCAAAACGAACGGCCGTTTTGTTTCATGGCAACCTTGTATGCACGACGAATAGCGTCTTGATGAAGTGTAGCTTCCTCTTGACCATACCATTCATATAAATTCTTCATCACATTTTCCTTCTGAACGAACTCCTTAGAACCGACACGAATACTATTATTCGAATCATCCAAATAAACGGTAAGCGCTTCCGGATTATAAACGAAATCAGTTAATGTTGCTATACGCAACCACAAGGCATAATCTTCAACAGCCCGCAACGATTCGTCTTCCGGAAATCCGCCGACATTCAACAACAGCTCTTTACTTACCAGAACAGAACTGCAAATCACAAAATTCGTTTGCAACAAAACAGCGAGATGAAAGCGACGATGAAATGTATTGAGGTATTTTCCGTGATTACTTGCTTCGGGAACAACACGTGCAGCATTTGTGCACGAAGCTTTCGTTCCTGTGCGATCCAAATCTTTAAACTGCATTTCCAGTTTATGGGGAGTCCATTCGTCGTCACTATCCAAGAACGCAATCCATTCGCCTTGTGCGACACGAATGCCACGATTGCGCGGAACAGCGGGGCGACCGGCACGAGGACCTTCTATAAATTGAATTCTGTTATCGTTAAATCCGTTTACTATTTCACGCGTGGTATCGGTGGAGCCGTCATCACAAATTAATACCTCATGAACCGGATGTGTTTGATTCAACACACTTCGTATTGCGGCGCCGATTGTAGAAGCGCGGTTCCACGTAGGAATTACAACGCTGACTGTTTGCATGGGCCGTTAACGATAGTAATCAAAATTTGCGTTTTATCTTTTGCACCAATGCCTGAACCAAGGTTCGCACGGTCTGCTCTTTAGAAATATCACGTTGAATACGCGGTACAGTTGCACCAAAATTCGTAAACGTTTTCAAGTCGCTACTTACTTCACAACGAAAAGGTTGTTCCCACTCAAATCCTTCAAAGAAAAAGTCAGGCAAGCGGGTGTAATATTCATCGTAGCCATTAATCAACGTACTGAAGAAAAACTCCTGCACAGGTTTGAATTGTTCCAGAGCAGTTTGATCTTTTTTCAAATAATACAACACGTCACCATTCCACTTCACATAATTCAGATGCGCTCCGATATTGTGTAAATACTCGTACGTAATCAGCGGATATTCGAAATAACCACGTTTTGCCACACGGAAAATTTCCGCCAGAAATTGAGGCACGTCCGGCACATGTTCTAAAACATGCGAACAAATCACGTAATCAAACTCCTTGTCTTTAAATGGAAACTCACGCCCATCATAAAACACTACAGGCTTGTCGGTTTGAAGTTTTCTATCGTGACCAAATTGCTTCGCATACTCTTCCTCATCCGGCAAACTCAATTCAAGCAATACATCCGAACGATGGAACGGATCAGCTCCCGGGCCGATTTCCAAAACACGGTCGGTTGGTGCAATGCGCGTTATTTTATGCGGATAAAACATTAGCTGATTCGTTTAACTTTTACTTCCATCTGATTGATGATCAATCCGCTTTTTGTATTGATGATGCGTTCATCATCCGCAAGACTGGTTACCTCAGAAATCGCCAGAACACCTGCATTATCGATATAATGCAATACACGTTTTTGTTGAGACAAACCTAAAGTCAGTTTGTATTGTCCATCTGTCAACTGTAACCCGTCATTGGTAAACACTGCTTCGTATTCACCCTCAGTTGAATTTGCAGGGTGACTCCAGGTTGTTCTGATGGGTTGATCCATCAAGGTTGAAATTCCAACCGCGATGACAACATCATCCAAAGACTTTTTCAATTTAAAAAACACACGTACCTGAAAATTCTCACCGATCATTACTTCCTGCACCGGCTTCCCTTCCATGTTTTCAACTTGCATACGATAGATACATCCCGCTGTATCGCTCGGTTCCGGATAGTCGTACCACGCTTGCCCTTCACTAAACGTTTGCATGTATCGGTTACACACGGAATTGATATCACCGTCCATCACCAACTTACCTTTATTCAACAAAATTCCTTTGTTGCATAAACGTTGTACGGCATCCATATTGTGGCTCACAAACAAGATCGTTCTACCCTCGCCCGCCACTTCTTTCATGCGACCCAAACATTTTTTCTGAAACGTTGCATCACCCACCGCCAGCACTTCATCTACAATTAAAATTTCGGGTTCCAAATGGGCAGCCACTGCGAAAGCCAATCGTACATACATGCCGGATGAATAGCGTTTCACCGGTGTATCCAGAAAACGTTCCACCTCAGCAAAGGCAACAATTTCATCAAACTTCTTTTTGATTTCATCGCGGGACATCCCGAGAATAGAACCATTCAGAAAAATATTTTCACGTCCTGATAGTTCCGGATGAAAACCTGTTCCAACTTCCAGCAAACTGGCCACACGACCATCGAGCACAATTCTACCTTTTGTTGGAGCAACAATTCTACTCAACACTTTCAACAAGGTCGATTTCCCCGCACCGTTTCTGCCTACTATACCAACACGATCACCTTGTGCAATAGAAAAACTGATATCATCTAACGCGAGAAAAGTTTCTTTCGTTTGATTGCTCAATTGTCCTTTAGCCAAACCTTTTACACGATCGGCCAAAGTATCACGCAACGTACTGTACGAACTTGCCTTTTGATGGCGCAGCTCGTATTGCTTGGTTAAATGTTGGACGTCGATTACGATATTGGACATGAACTAGATTTGATCAGCAAACGATTTTTCAGTATTTCTAAAATACGTGATTCCTACCACGATGGCGACAAGTGAAACCGCACAGGAAATCAGAAAATATTTCAATTCCACACCAAATGTTCCGCCTAACAAACACCAGCGAAATCCTTCAATAACCGCAACCATCGGATTTAACGAATACAAGTATTTAACTGCTTCATGCAACTCAGGACGATTGTAAATATCACTGCTGCTAAACGCAATAGGCGACACAAATAATCCCAACTGAATTACAAACGGCAACGCGTATCTGAAGTCGCGATACTTTACATTTAACGCTCCGAAGAATAATCCGAAACCTAAGGCACCAATTACAGTGAGCAGTATAAATAACGGTAAGAGTGAAATAGTCCAAGTTGGCGTATGACCATTATAAAGCATTAATCCCGCAAGAATAAGAAGTGAAAGAGCGAAGTCGAGCAAGCACACCAAAACAGTACTTAACGGGATAATTATACGTGGAAAATACACTTTGGTGATGAGATTCGTATTAGACACTAACGAATTGCTGGAATCGTTCAACGCGGCAGAAAACAACTGCCAAGGAATAGTTGCAGCTGTTACCACTAAAATGCGCGACATACCGTTG
>CALJIF010000057.1 GCA_937974275.1 uncultured Flavobacteriales bacterium | reverse complement strand
GACGATAATGGGTGAAATTTATTCCGTCCCAGCGATCAATTCCTGCTGCTGTTCCAATCCACAAGTAGCCCTGATGATCCTGCACAACATCCCAAACCGAATTTTGCGATAAGCCGTTATCTGCCGACAAATGCCCCATTCGAAAAGGAATCTGACTGTACAGGAAATGTATCTGCACCGACAGAAGAAATAACAGCACACAAAAACGATTAATCATAGGGGCAATAAGCAACCCAATGATACTAAATTCGACTCTAATTGCGACGGATTGTCAGTTAAAACAACTGTGTAAATGCGAACTACTTCACGTGAATAATGTAGTTGCGGGCTGTCGATTCGTAATTAAAATTATTGCGATATGCGGTATCGTTAAACAATGAATCGCAAGATGCTCCGGGTTCTCTTATGCTTCCCATCGGTATAACGTATCGTGTAATGGTATCAACACCTATGTTTTTAACTTGAAAATATTGATAATAATAATCGGAACAGCCCGCACAATCCGGATCCGCAGCAATTGATTCTTCTCCTATCGGAAGCAACAACTCCGATTGAGGCCCGTCATCCGTCAATCCCTTACCACCGTTCCAACAGCCTTTGCAACAAGAATTAGTGGTAAATAGCATACCCACTGTATCACCTACTGCCAAAATATTTAACGTATCTTCTTTCAACATTTTAGCTTTAGCAAAACGCGCATTACTTCGATTACTATTCTCTCCGCAAGAAATAAGCAATAGAATTACGATAACAGTAGCTAGATAGTATCTCATCCTTATCGGCGTTTGAAAGTTATCAATTCTCGATACGTAATTGTATTAGTAGTTTGTTCAATTTCAATATACTCAACCTCAAGTTTTCTCGGATTGCTCTTCAAAATTGTATATATTCTGCCGTACGTTCCCTGCATATTTAAACGCTTGTCACTGTCTCCATCCAATCCCCATTTGTAGATCAGTTGCTCGCCATCATTATTACGTTCAAAAATTAAGGGCATACCTGCAACATAATCAAAATAAACGATGAATGGGTTATCGGTGTCATCCTGAGCTGCATCCGTCAAAGCAACTGTACCCGGATCAATCCACTCACGCGTAGAATCGGGTTGTGCATCGGATGAATAAAACTCCATCCGTACCTCCTTCACATCATACAGTCCTGAAAGGTTATGGCGCAGCTTATTCTCGCCTTTGTAACAAGATGACATCACGATAGAGCCTGCCACTATCAGCACAATATATTTAAAGTAATTCATAAACTATAATGCTACTATTATTCCAATACCTGTTGAAAATTCCCGAAACTTACCTGTTACCGCCCCCCCATTAGTGTTTAAAGATCCACTTGCACCGCTCAATACTTTGGCATCCACATCCGGAGGCAGAAAAGATAACATATAAGTTGCGTGCATAATTACCCCTAACTTACCCATGCCACCCATTAGGGAAATATCAGCACCGATCTTACCATCGTAACCTCTGTATATTCCATTAAGACCCTTGTCTCCACCGTAACTAACAGTGCCATCTCTATACTCGTATGCAGAATTCAACCTGTAAACAGACATACCAACCGGAATTGAGAAAAAGACACCACCAAATCCATTACCGCTAACGTTAAAAGCACCTAAGCCAATAGGCATATAAAAGGTTCGTTTTTCCAGTTGCATTATACGAGCTGTTCCGTCCTTGAATTTAGCTGTTGCAGTTGCACGACCGTAGTTATAGCGTATGGGCGAATACCAGGCTATCCCGCGCACCGCTATACAGAAATTATAACCCAATTCAAATCCTACAGCAGGTCGAAAACCGCTCATGTCCTTTTTCAATTCCCCTGCGTTAACGGAGTTGTAATAGGCTTTCCAGTGGTTCCAACTTTTGGATTGATACCATCCTGTAGAAAAATCCATACTGAATCCCTGAAACAGACTTGCCTGGGCTCCCACTTTAAGATGCATTATTGTAATAACAATAACTATAATTATGTTTTTCATAGTTAGCTTCGTTTACCTAATAATAAATTGACATTAATACCAAAATTGGTAAAGCGAAACACCCGGGTTGCACCACCCAATGTATTCTGGCTATATGACTGGAGAGACTTTAAAACCACCCAGTTGAAATACGGACGAATTTCAATACGTTGAGCAGATGGAGGTCGATAAACCGAATAAAATGTGCCACCGAAACAAAGCCCATCCAATATTCTTGAATTAAACATTTGCTCCCAAGCGAACATTTTCTCAATCAAGTCATCCGGATAGCCTTTTCTTCTTTTTATCCTGGCAAATGAAATATCAAATGCAAAACCGGCCCTAAAATTTTCCCAACCATAGACAAAACCCATAGAATGTGTCGCTAAACGAATTTTGTATTGGTGAACCGTATTGGTATCAACATCAATCCTATTGCTCTTGGTTCCTTTAACAGTGTAATAATATTCCATACACATTCCTTCCATTCCCTCTCCCTTGATAATCGGCGCTCCCAACGTAATTCCTTGTAAAACGGGGAAGTACATATAACGTTGACCATTATTCTTCAATCGATATTCGTAATCAACTTGTTCGAAAAATTTCAATTTTTCACGAAACATGCCCACATTGTAGCCCAGAGATATCTGAGCATCAACGATCGTGTAAATGCATAATTGCATTAAAACCGCAAGAAATTTAATTTTCATAGTCTATACTGGTATATAAATTCTACCATTTCCCTTGATGAACGTTCCTGTATCTGTCCACAAAAGACAACAACCCGGCATGAGGCAAATAATACACGCAATGTGAAACAACTTTCATTATTGTCCCCAGAGCTTGTATCCTGCTTTTAACTCCAATCGCCTTGCTGTATCATTTTCGCTCGCCGGAGACTGTAATGGTCCATACTCAGCGTAAATAAAGTCGACTCCAATGAATAATCCGTTTCTTCGCACTACCTCAAGTGAAGTAAGTAATAACGCGGCCCTTTCACTATTAGATCCTGACGACTTTAACACTACCGGGTCGTAAGAAAGCAACACCCTAAACATCCAATCTCCACCAATCTGGCGGTCAGTTTTCACGAAAAGTCCAGTCATCACATAAGCTCTAGCGTTAGCGGCTCTTTTCCCGATGATACTCCAAATATTAAGAGGACTTACTCCTATTGCTGTATTGAATTTATCTCGACTTATAATATTAAAACCAAATCGCATCTCCAGCCACCCACCGATAAAATTTGCTTCATTAGTGCTATACGGTGCGCGTTTAATATTCAGCACATCGCTTAAAAGTCTTGTTTTAAAATCGTAGAATCCGCCAAAGCGATCGGGACTTGCAATCGTGAAATCGAAAAGCTGAATACCGGCAGAAGGACGCAAAGGCTGAGCTACTGCATGAGGACCATATTTCTTATAAAAGTCTTTGGAAATTTGTGCCCGAAGTAACGATGAAGTCATCAGTATCAATGTAACTGAAGCGAGGCTAAACTTTATCATCATACACTAATACCAGTTGAACTATTTATCATCCCAAAACTCAGTGCCTGCAGCATTCACGTAGCCGGTCTTCTTTTTATACTTTACCACGAACAAACCGTTTCCTGCTCGTTCTATTGACTCGTATTTGAGTGGCACAACAGCATTTCCTTTAGTATCAATTGCTCCGAACTTACCGTTGTGATTCATCAAAGCAAACCCATCTTTAAAATCCGTATTAAAATTGTACAACTTCGGATTGTATTTGAATTGCGGCTGAATAACCATTGTTCCGGTCGAATCAATATAACCGATTAAGCCTTTTATCGAAACGCAGGCTAGCCCATCTTGTGCAGCCTTGTAACCTGTAACATCACCAACCTTGCATATTGGGGTGAACTTCCCTTCAGCATTTAGCAGCCCGAAATCTTTTTTATTTCGAGCATACGCCAGCCCTTTAAAACCAGTCCCCGATAAAAAAATTGGATCGAACTTTTCTTTGGTCAAATCGATGCGTTGGCCTGATTCATTCTCCAACACCAGCGTTTTTGCTTTATTGTCATATAATAAAATATTTTTTCCGCCCAATGCATTGCTCGGTGTAATATCATCAACACCAAGTTTACTAATCCAAATCAGGTCGTTCGTTTTCGTAATTAGCATTGACTGCTCACCATTGCGTGCAACAGCAGTACCCAGATTAAACGTTGATAAATAAGAATAACTGAAAGGAATTTTAACGTATCCGCTTGTTTCCACCGCGCCATATTTATAAGCCGCATTCTGCACAATTAGCAAACCTTCGCTGTACGTTGCAAATCCATGCTCGAATCTTCCGCCAAATTTGGTAAAGTAGTGATTCATATATTGGTGATACTTATCGTAACCATAAGCATGAAAAAGTGGCTCGCTATATGCAACCGTTTCGTATTTAACAGGGACCAAAGAAGTTAACACAGATGATAAGACACCGTGAACCATCTTACCTTTTTTAGTTCCGATACGAACCAGGAAAAACTCGTTATTTAGAATACTGATATCATCGTACTGATGAGCAGCTTGAGGATTTCCTGCTGAATCGATAAATGTCCACTTCTCGCCCATTTTAACCGGAGCGTATTTCCCTACAAAATGTCTTGCTGAATCATACTTCAACGGCAATACAAGATTTTTTCCGGAATCAGAGTACCCCCACAAATTCCCTTTACGATAAGGAATTAATATCTTCTTTTCAACGTCTGCTATTTCCACGACACCAAACGATTCTTTAGACGATTCGTTGTCATAGTATTGCTTTGCTGACAAGAAGAGCAAAGACATGAATACAGTTACTACTGCAGTTAATGTGGTTTTCATTGGGATCAAATTTTAGCTAAAGTATTTGGTGAAGCACAAAGCATCAATACAGCATATGTAGTAATCAATGACAAAACAATGCTCACATAAAAACGAAACAGCTGTATCATTTGATACAGCCGTTCGCTCACAGTGGGGTTATCTGTACTGTGAAAATGAGTTTGTTCCAGGTTGCGAATAAAACAGAAATAATCTTATGGTCCGGCACGAAACTAATGCGGCGTCAACAGCAGTGCAATACAGCATATGCTGTAAAAAGAAAATTATCTATAATGGGATCACATCGGATCTACATCCACAACGGTCTTGATGCTCTTAAAATCTTTATGCGATTTCAGCAACAACAGTTCGTTTTGAATAAACTGTTTCACCGGTTTGGGATGAATGTCCCGTTCCAACTTTATCATAAACTGTCGCAAATATTCATCCCGCACCTTTCCTACCGGCGGGGCTTCAGGACCTAACACACGATCCGCTAATCGTTCTTTTAATTTAGAAGCCAAATACATAGCGGCATTATCCAACAATACATAATCCTTGCTTTTTATCGTTAATCGAATCAAACGATAAAAAGGCGGATAATGAAACTGCATACGATCCGCAATTTCTCCGGCATATAATTTTTTGTAATCGTGCTCTACGACACATTGAATCACGAAATGATCCGGATGAAACGTTTGAATAACCACTTCTCCCTGTACGTCTCGTCTTCCGGCTCGTCCTGCAACCTGAGACATCAACTGAAAACTACGTTCAAACGATCTGAAATCGGGATAGTTCATCAGTTGATCGGCATTCAATACTCCAACCAGGGAAACATGACTAAAATCCAATCCTTTCGTAACCATTTGCGTTCCCACCAAAACGTTGGTTTTTTGCTGCTCAAAATCGGACACAATTTGCTGCATACTATTCTTTGTACGCGTGGTATCCAAATCTAATCGTGCCACACGTGCCGAGCCCATCATCAACTGTAACTCTTCTTCAATTTTTTCCGTACCGAATCCTTTCATCTTAAGGTCTGTACTTCCGCAGGCTTCACATTGCACAGGCGGAGGAATGGAGTATCCGCAATAATGACAACGCAACTGATCCGAATTCTTGTGATACGTCAAACTCACATCGCAACGTACGCATTGCGGAATATGTGCGCAATCCTGACATTCGATACTTGGCGCAAACCCTCTTCTGTTCTGAAATAAAATCACCTGTTTGCCTTGCGCAATCACTTGTTCCATGCGATCAAACAAGTACGGAGAAAAATGCGACTTCATCAATTTCTTTCGTGTTGCCTCACGAATATCAATTACAGATATCACCGGTAATGGTGCACCGCCATAACGTTGATGCATTTCTACCAATCCGAATTTTCCTTGTTTGGCCAAATAATATGATTCCACAGCGGGTGTTGCAGATCCTAAAACTACTTTCGCACCAAACAAACGGGCATACCATAAAGCCGATTCGCGGGCATTATAACGCGGTGAGGGTTCCGACTGTTTAAATGAAGGATCGTGCTCTTCATCAATAATAATTAACCCAAGCTGTCGATACGGCAGAAATAATCCGGAACGAGCGCCAACGACAATCTTCGGAAGCCCTTTACTCACCTCGTTCCAAATTTCCACGCGCTCCTGCTCGTTAAATTTGGAGTGATACACCAAAACATCACCACCGAAGTGAGCCTGAAGTCGTTTAATGAGCTGTGTTGTCAATGCAATCTCAGGCAACAAAAACAAAACTTGCTTTCCTGCTTGCAGTTGCTCATTCATCAGTTTAATATAAACTTCCGTTTTACCGCTTGCAGTTACGCCATGCAGCAATACAGTATCGATACTTTCAAAATGCGTCTTAATTTGATGATAAGCCTGGTGTTGCTCATCACTCAGTACAACCGTTGTTTGTTTAGATTCCATCTGCACGAGACGCGAAATAGCAATGTCATCCCGAATAAGAATTTGCTTTTTCACCAACTCGTTAATGGCTGATCCCGATTCAGGAAGCAGTTTCAGCATCTCCTCACGTCTAACCGGAATCCGTTCATCACGATCTTTCCCCGACAAACGTAAATAGCACATTAGTGCCTCCAGTTGCTTAAATGCACGTTGTTCCAACTTCGCAAACACGGCACGCAACGCCGACTCCTCTTCCAAATCAGGATGCAACAAATACGTAGTTTCCGTTTTGGGCTTGAAACGCTCCTGCAATTCTTCGTACACCACAACAACACGCTTCTTCAACAAATCGCGTAATTGTGTATGACAACTTTTTTTACTGATAACTGCCGCAAGTTGATCAGTTGTAAGAATGTGTGACACCCGCAAAGCATCTACCATCAGGTGTTCATCATCACTTAACTCCGCCTCTTCATCCCGTTCCGGATGCAACACAATTTTTGTTTCTGAACTTAATCGCAAACCTGAAGGCAAAGCCGCCAGCATCACTTCACCGCGAGTACACATATAATACTCTGACATCCATTCCCACAACTTCAACTGCTCGTCAAATAAAATCGGTTCTGCATCCAGTATATCCTCAATGTACTTGGCGGTATATTTCGGTGCGGTTTCATGGACGCGCATCACCAACGCACTGTACAATTTCGATTTACCGAATTGCACGGTAACTCTTCCTCCCGCAATCACATAATCGTTCCAACGCTGCGGCACACGATACGTATACAACTGCGGTAGCGCAAGCGGCAGCAGTACATCTACAAATAAATCGCTGCGCACACTCACCTTACTTTGCTGACTTAATAAATGAAACTGTCGTTGACTTTTTATCACTTCTCAAGCGTAACATATAATTCCCCGCAGGAAGTTGCTGCACGACAATGCGCTCCACGGTATTAACGCCTGATGCACGACGCTGAAGCACGACGCGACCTTTGTTGTCCACAATTTCAATCACAGAGACATCAGCAGTTACTGAAACATACAACACGTCAGTAGTTGGATTCGGATACACTTGCAACGCTTGATTCGCATTCACGGTTCCGACTTGCAAGGCTTGTTGATCGGGAATTAGTTTCACCCGGTAAATCGTATCGTGTGACGCATTATAAGCAGGTCGATGCCAACCCAACGATTCAATGCCGCCATATAAATAACCAATAACCGTTGCGCCATTCAACTCTCTGATATTTAATACACCATTATCGTAATAATGATTTCCTGATGTTACAAACTTCATATTAGTTCCCAGTAAACCCGGCATAGTCACAGGCATCGTAATCTGAGTCCAATTGCCTGAAGCATCACGCACAACGGTTGTTATATCATTAATAAACGGAACAAGACTATCGTAACGCATTTGTTGTGTTGTGTCTTCGAAATAATACGCACTCATGCCACCGAAAAACACCGTGTACATGCTATGATGAACAGAATCGTATATCGGCAATAATCCACAGGTATAGTTATTTTGAAACTGCTGAAATGTAATTGTTGTATCAGCGCCTGATTGCGGATGCCAGGTGATCGGATAATACAACGGCAAATCCGCATCTTTTCGAAAAACACCGCTGTAAATCGTAAAGCCATGTGCACCGTCCGGATAAATCATCGGCCCCAAATTGTAATCGCGGCGATGAAAATGAGTTGTGTCGGTGATGTATGAAATATTCGCTATTCCAAGGTTTGTACCGTCATCAGTAATGGAAAATTTACGGATGTGATGATTATACTTTTGAGTGAATGTAGGAATTGGAGGATCGGAATATCGTCCGTTGAAGTCGTGACCACCAACTAAATAGCAATCGCTATTAATTTGAATCATTTCTCCACCACACACACGCATATTCGTATCCGCAATTTGTCGAATATGTGACATAATGGAGGTTTGATTCCAAACAGCACTAATCATACTATCGATATGTACAGCGCTCAAAGTAGGAAATGTGCGGTACCCGTTAGCCGTAGAATCCCAACCAAATCCTCCTGCGATATATAAATAATCTCCCGATTGTACATACTGCATATTGGTGCTGCGTAAAGGATCTGCCACCGCATAAGGAAACACATTCAACGTCGAACTTCTCCACGTCCACGTTGCTGTGTCAATAACGATAACATCATTGTTGGCATATTCCACAGGAAAATTATCGTTGGTTGAAAAACCATGAAGCCCATTCGTTCTTCCGCCTATGATCAGCCATTTGGAACCGCTCTTGGCCAAAGCAAACGAGTGTGTTGCCGGAACAGAAGACATCGTTACCGGCTCCAGTACCAAACTGAACGGCACTTGCGCATTCACGCACGTCGCCACAAGCAAGAGCAATACAAACAAATTTCGCATATCACAAAAGTAAGTGTTGACACTCTTTAAATTACACGGTTTTCGGCACAACAAACGTCCTGAATTGAAATAATTTTCACGAACTTCAACGCATGACCACAGAACAGATTGCTGAATCATTACAACTTACCGCAAAACTGCAGGAATTGCACGGTGAAAATCCATTCAAAGTAAAGGCGCTGAGTAACGCTGCGTATAAATTAGATAAAACAGGCATTGAACTGACCGGGAAATCCTTGCAAGAATTAGAACAAATTGAAGGCATTGGAAAAGGGATTGCTGCCAAGATTGACGAACTCCTGAGAACCGGCACCACAATTGAACTTCAGGAGTTGCTCAACAAAACTCCTGTTGGTGTCATTGAAATGTTAAGCATAAAAGGACTCGGCGCTAAAAAAGTAGCGCAATTGTGGCACGAACTCGGTGCTGAAAGTTTGGGAGAACTCTTGTATGCCTGTTACGAAAACCGTCTCGTTGACTTAAAAGGCTTCGGCAGTAAAACTCAGGAATCGATTAAAAAAGCAATCGAATATAAAATTGCTAATGCCGGCAAATATCATTACTACGCCGCTTTACCAATTGGAGAAGCTATCATCAGTGAGTTGAGGAAGCTTCATCAGGAAGCACGATTTGAATTTACCGGAGAACTGCGCAGAAAAGATAACATCATCAGTAGCGTGCAAATAATATGTGATGAAAAAATTGAACTGAATGATTCGTTCATCAACCAATTTCCTATTCAAATTGAGCTGATTCCGGCTACTGCAAATAATTTCGGAACAATCTGGTTTCAAACAACGGGAGCTCCTGCATTTATGGCGCAATTAGAACAAGAAAAGATTTCAATTGCTGAATGCGCGAATGAAGCAGAAGTATTTTCCAAGCTCAATTGGAGGTATATCGAACCTGAAATGCGTGAAGGCATCGGTGAAATCCTGATGGCCAGAGAACATCAACTTCCGAAATTAATCGAGGTGAATGACCTGCGCGGCAATTTGCACAACCACAGCAAATGGAGTGATGGCATGAACACCGTGCAAGAAATGGCAGCTTTCTGTCAAGAACAAGGCTTCGAATATTTCGCTATTTGTGATCACTCCAAATCAGCGTTTTATGCCAACGGACTTTCTGAAGAGCGCGTGCTTCAACAACATCAGGAAGTTGATCAACTCAACGCAACTTTAAATAATTTTAAAATATTCAAAGGAATTGAATCCGACATTTTAAACGACGGTAACCTCGATTACGATCCTGAAATTCTGAAAACGTTTGACTTAATTGTTGCATCCGTGCACTCCGTTTTAAAAATGGATGAAGCACGGGCAACAGCACGATTGATCAAGGCTATCGAGAATCCTTTCACGCGTATTTTAGGGCATCCTTCCGGACGATTGTTGTTATCCCGCGAAGGTTATCCGCTGGATTACAAAAAAATTATTGATGCCTGCGCTTCGAATAATGTAGCCATCGAATTAAATGCACACCCTTATCGCCTGGATATCGATTGGCGATGGATTCCGTATTGTATGGAAAAAGGTGTTTTAATTTCCATCAATCCCGATGCCCACGAAAAAGAAGGTTTGCTTGATGTGAAATGGGGAGTGATCAGCGCACGCAAAGGAGGACTTACGAAAGAACATTGTCTGAATGCCAAATCCCTTGCGGAATTTGAACAATGGCTTAAAAGTAAATAACAGAATAGCTATCTTAGAGAAATAAGTTCAAACTGAATGGCGCTGCTCAATTCCATAGCTTCCTGGATCATGGTGAAACGAATGCACCAGATCGATTTGTTTCGGAAATATCCGCATCAAGTGCAGGAAGAAACGTTCGTAAAACTGATGGAAGCCGGAGCAGTTACCGAATTTGGCAAGCAGTATAACTTTTCCGAAGTACGACATATCGGAGATTTGCAACAACGACTTCCGGTGCAATCGTACGAAGAAATGCAACCGTGGATTGATCGTTTGCGTCGTGGTGAACAAAACTTGTTGTGGCCATCAGAGGTGAAATGGTTCGCAAAATCTTCGGGAACAACAGATGCAAAAAGCAAGTTCATTCCCGTAACGCGCGAATCATTGGAAGACTGTCACTACAAAGGTGGCAAGGATATGGTGTCCATTTACTGCAGTAATTATCCGGAACATCAGTTATTCACCGGACGCAATCTGGCATTGGGCGGAAGTCATACCACAGATTTTTTTGGTGATTACGAATCTTATCATGGCGATGTTTCGGCAATTATTATTCAGAATCTTCCCATGTGGGCCGATTTCTTCCGCTTGCCTAATCTTTCCATTGCATTGATGAGCGATTGGGAAGAAAAGCTGGAACAAATGGCTCGCTCCACCATGAATGAAAATGTGGTAAGCCTTGCCGGTGTTCCTTCTTGGATGATGGTCTTGATGCGAAGAATTTTAGACGTCACCGGCAAAAACAATATCGGCGAAGTGTGGAACGGATTGGAAGTCTACTTCCATGGCGGAGTGAATTTCACACCGTATAAAGAACAGTTTAATGAGTTGTTCGGCAAAGAAATTCGTTATCTGGAATTGTACAACGCTTCGGAAGGCTTCTTCGGAATACAAGACGCAACGGCCACAAACGATTTGTTGTTGATGTTGGATTACGGCATCTATTATGAATTTATAGAACAACCCTACTGGAATACAGCAAATCCTCCGACTGTTACGTTGGATCAAATTGAAGTAGGAAAAAAATATGCGGTAGTTATCAGCACCACCGGAGGCTTGTGGCGTTATCAGATTGGAGATACCATTCAGTTCACTTCAACCAATCCGTACAAGTTCCGTATCGTTGGAAGAACAAAACATTTCATTAATGTTTTTGGTGAAGAACTTATGATCGAAAATGCAGAGCGTGCACTCCAGGTGGCATGTGAGAAAACCGGCGCATGTGTTTGTGAATATACTGCTGCTCCCGTCTTTATGGATGCACAGACCAACAAAGGCGCACATGAATGGGTGATTGAATTCGATCGTGAACCTGTAGACATTGACTGGTTTACCGAGCTTTTTGACAATGCACTAAAATCTGTCAACTCCGATTACGAAGCGAAACGATTCAACAATTACATTTTACATCCGCCGGTAATTCGAGTTGTTCCTCACGGTACATTTTACAACTGGATGAAAAGCCGAAATAAACTTGGCGGCCAGCATAAAGTACCGCGGCTCAGCAACGAACGTACTCATGTAGAAAGCGTATTACATTTCGATAAGAATTCTTCCGGTAATGTGGCTTAATTTTTGAAATCAATAAGCATGAGAATTTTCATCCTTCTGATGGCTATGATGAGTGTTGCCTTTGTTCAGGACAGCAAAAGGAAGAATGCGACTATTCGTCAGCGCTCTCAGTTAATGGTCACTGATAACATTGGAAATGTCTATCTCTGCTATAACGATCAAATTTTAAAGTACGATGCGGACGGTATTTTTATTAAAGAATTCAGCAACAAAAATTTCGGCAATATCGCACACGCAGACGCCACAAATGCGTTACGAATTTTGTTGTTTTATAAAGAAGTAAGCCGAATCATTTTTCTGGATAATACGTTAAGCATTAATGCAGAGCCGGTTCAACTTGAGGCACTCGGATTTCCCAATGCACAATTAGCATGCACCTCGATGGAAAACGGGCTTTGGTTGTACGATCAGGATAACTTCGAATTGATTCGTCTCAATCGAAATTTGCAAATTGAACAACGCACCGGTAATCTGGGACAAGTGCTGAACATTTCCATTCAGCCCAATTTTATGGTGGAAAAAAACAACCGGCTTTTTGTAAATAATCCTTCAACGGGAATCATGATCTTCGACATCTACGGCACTTACGCCAAAACTATTCCGATTAAAAATTTGACAAGCTTTCAGGTTTTGGAAGACCGCATCATTTATTTTGAAGAGCAAAAATTGAAAGCGGTTGATTTGCTCTCTTATATGGATATAGAATATAAAGACAGCGAATTCAAAGGAGCACTAAACGTACGACTCGAAAAACAGAAAATGGTGGTGCATTATGCGGACAGCTGCACCATCTATAAACAACAATGACCACCGGTCGGGTGGTCATTGCAATGCAATCGTATTTTTTTTAAAACGGAAGATCGTCGTTTTGATCTCCTGAACTAAAAGTTGTGATATCAGGCATTGGAGCTGATGTTGCTGCAGGAGCTTGTTGCTGCTGACCGGCACCACCTTCAATTTTCCACGCTTCAATAGTATTGAAAAAACGAATTTCATTCGTGCGCTTGTCTGTGTATTCGCGTCCGCGCAAGTTGAAGAATACTTTTACTTCTTGCCCTTCATTAAATCCATCAATTAAGGAACAACGATCCTGAACCAACTGAAAAGTAATGTGCTGAGGATACTGCGATGAATTGTCGGTTAATACAAAATCACGCTTTCTGAATTTCTCTGAAACCTGTTGCTCAGGAAACTTCTTTTTAATAACTCCGGTAATGTTAAACATGTCTATAAAAAATTAGGATGGATTAAAGATAGGTGAAGCCGGTAAAGTGGATCAAAAAACACTTCACTTTTTATTAACATCAATGCGTCGCCATCAATACCAGCCAAGCTTCGTTCACGTTTCCTTCATCCAACAAACGCGCCGCAATATGATGCAGATGCTCCTCCAACTTCTCCCGATGCTGTCCGTACATTTCAAATGCTTCATTAATCGCACCCGAATTACGATAATGCAAAACCGCCTCTTCATCCGGTAAACGTTCCACATTACCCAACTGACCCAAATGATTTCCGGTCAACACTTTACTATTGCGTATGTATGCGGGAAGTTGATCAACACCAATGCCTATAGTAGTTAATGGTTTCGCTACCTTAAATAAAGACGCACCCGAATTACGACTATACCAGTCACCTCCCAAACGTCCGACCACATCAATTTTATGTTGATCAATCATATTTGTTTCCGGATCTAAAATATTTTCCGAAACATGAATCATCACCACTTCCGCAATAACCAGATTTCCTGCCCCGCCTTGTGTTCCCAACTCCACGATATCTTTCACAACACACTCCAACTGCACCGGCGATTCCTTTACGCGCGGCGGTTTTACTTTTAACGAAGGCTCTTCAGTTAAACCGGCCTTTACAAACTCATTCACGCCTTTCGGATATTCCGTACTGGCTAATGAAACCTGCTGAACTAAATCGTAATTCACGATATTGATCACCACTTCCGGCACTACACGAACGTTATCCAGCGTGTTCTTCGTTTGTCCTGTTCTGCCGCTTCGTGCAGGAGAAAAAATAACAACAGGAGGATTCGCACTGAACACGTTGAAAAAACTAAACGGACTTACATTGACGTTACCGTCTGCATCAATAGTAGATGCGAATGCAATAGGTCGTGGTGCAATAGCGTGCAACAAATATTGATGCACTTGTGCAGTTTTTAAATCTTTAGGATCAAGTGTCAGCATGGCGCAAATGTACGGTTAACGCGGGATAACAGACAACATTTTCAATGCGCGAATGTTGTTACCTTTGAGCATGTCAAAAACAGTTCTTATTACAGGCAGCACCAGCGGAATCGGCTTGGGAATTGCCCGTGAATTTGCCAAAGCAGGATACAATATTGCATTCAACGGCCTCGAAAATAACGGGGCGGAAATTGCACAAGAAGTCGGCAATGAATTCGGTGTAAAGGTGTTCTTTTCTTCTGCCAACTTGTTACAGGAAAGCGCTATTGAACTGATGATTCAAGAAGCTACACAACAATTGGGACCAATAGATGTACTTGTGAATAACGCCGGAATGCAATTTGTTGCTCCCATCGAAAATTTTCCCGGTGAAAAATGGAATGCGATTATCGGATTGAACCTGAGCGCAGCATTTCACACCACCAAACAAGTGATGGGAAGTATGAAAACACGTGGATTTGGACGTATCATCAACATTGCGTCCGCGCATGGATTAGTCGCATCTGAATTTAAGTCGGCTTATGTTGCAGCAAAACATGGATTAGTAGGATTAACGAAAGTAACAGCATTAGAAGGTGCGCCACATGGTATTACAGCCAATGCTGTCTGCCCCGGATATGTAGATACGCCGTTGGTTCGCAATCAAATCACTGATCAGGCGAAAAGTCATAATATGACGGAAGAAGAAGTGATTGCCAAGGTAATGTTGGTGAAACATGCGGTGAAGAAATTTGTCAAAACAGAATCGTTGGGCGCACTGTGCGTTTTCCTGGCTTCTGAGCATGCCGAATTGATTACGGGAACAGCAATTCCTGTAGATGGCGGTTGGAATGCACAATAAGCCGATGTAAATGATAGCTTTGTAGCGAATGAATCCCAGACACCTGTTCGATAAAAAATATGTTTCTCTGGCACTGCAAGGTGGCGGAGCGCATGGTGCTTTTACTTGGGGCGTATTGGACCGTCTGTTGGAAATCGATGAAATAGTTGCTGAAGGAATTTGTGGAACCAGCGCAGGTGCTGTAAATGCAGTAACTCTCGCTTACGGTTTACATATCGGTGGTCCGGACAAAGCCAAGGAATTGCTGGAACAGTTGTGGAAACAAATTGCGAAATACGGAAGCTACTTGTTTAAACCCGCCGCTTGGGATCAAACCATGAATTTCGGCAACATGAATTATTCGCCGGCATATATGTGGTTTAACTCCATGCAGCAGGCGTTCTCTCCGTATCAACTCAATCCGTTCAACTACAACCCGCTTCGTGATGTATTACTGGAGTTGATCGACTTCAAAGAATTGCGGCACTATAACACGAAAAAACTATTCGTGTGTGCAACCAATGTTAAATCGAACAGAGCACGTGTGTTTCACAACCACGAAATTACTGTTGAAGCGGTTTTAGCCTCTGCATGTTTACCGTTCTTATTTCAGGCAGTCGAAATAGATGGCGAATATTATTGGGATGGCGGTTATATGGGAAATCCTCCGTTAACTCCGCTCATCGCAGAAACTTCAAATCACGATGTTGTTTTAGTTAAAATTAATTCGATCAACATTCACAAGTTGCCGGTAACAGCTCGTGATATTGCAGAACGTGTTAATGAAATCAGTTTTAACTCATCACTGATTAACGAAATGCATTTAGTGCATTACAGAAACGAATTGTTGCGACGCGGCATGACATTACCGGAACAAAATCGCGAAATATTCGTGCATTGTATCAGTGGTTATGATGTACTCGATCCACTCTCCTACTCGAGTAAATTAAATACATCCTACGATTTCCTGCTGTACTTAAAAGAGCAAGGTCGTCGTGTTGCAGACAAGTGGCTGGATGAAGAGTATGACAAAGTCGGCATTCGTTCTACGTTTGATATCGAAGAACACTTCCTGAACAAATATTAAGCGCGGTTACTAATAAACTGCCGTATAGCTGATGCCGACTGCGGAATTGCCTCTAAATTTAATGTATGGCCAACGCGATCCAGCAATTGCCATTCAGCGCCGGGAATTAATTCCGCCACTTCACGTCCGATCGGTGCAGGAATCAATAAATCTTCTTTACCGTGCATCACCAGGGCAGGCAATTGTATTTCAGGCAAACGATGGCGGTAATCACCGCGAGCTTCCGTGCCTTGCATCAACTTTAAGATCTGATGCGCGTTGAGATCATTTCCTGCACGCAAAGCTTTTAAGGTATCAACAGGAATGAGAGGATTTTCGTAATAACTAGCGCCTAACACTGTCGGCAACATCACATCAATTAAATGGGCATAGCCCCCCATTTTTACTGCCAATTTCCACGACTCGCCCATTGCAGTAAACAAAGGAGTTGCACGCGCAAAAGTGCTCATCAGTACAATTCCCTTAACCACTTCCGGATGACGAACCGCCACATGTTGCGCCACACCGCTGCCGTATGATAAGCCGACCAGCCACACCGGTGTTGTGCTCACCTGTCTAATAAGTGCTGCAACCGAATCTGCATGCGCATCGTACGTTAAATATTCATCCGGCTGATCGGATTTCCCCTGAAACAACAAATCCATCAGTACAATCCGAAAATCACGCTCCAGCCCTTGTGTTACACCCAACCACGAACCGGTATTTTGTGTCAATCCGTTTAAGAATACAATAGTTGAGGATGCTGCTACGTTCCCTCGAACTTCATAGTACATCTTATTTCCGTCGCGCAAAGTGAAATACATGGTGTTGTGATTTAATTACTGTATTCCAAAATTAACTTTTCCGTGTTGTTCATGTTTAACTTTGGAGTAAATTGCCAATATGCCTCCTGTTGTTTCCAACCCCTCGAACCTATGTGGCGCTATTGTAACCAGCGACAATTATCGGATTTTATTTATTTCCGACGACGCACACCAACTGCTTCAACTGCAAGTTGGCGATTTATTGAGACCGGATATTCCGGCACAACGAGAGGACTGCACACTTCGTGAACATACTCTACCTGATGGGAATTTGTTATTTCTGGTGAGTCGTTTACAAACCCACACATCTGCATCACAGCTACAGAGTTATCAGGAAACACTGATTGAACTTTCCAGTTCGTCATTAATCACAGAACACAACCTTACGGAAGCGCTGAAAGAAATTGTCGTGAAAGCTGCTCGGGTACTGCAAGTTTCACGCATTAATATCTGGACCATCAACGATCATTTTGCTTCGATATCCAGTCTCATCAATTACGACAAAAACAGAGGACCCTTTTTGGATAATCTCACACTGGAGCGTCACGAGTTGCCGAAATATTTCCGATTGATGGAAACGGAAAAGGTAATTGTTACGCACGATGCAGGAAGTGATCCGAATATGCAGGAGCTTCTGACTTCATACGTTATTCCTTTAGGCATCTATTCATTGATTGATGTGCCTTTGCGTATCGCGGGCCGCATGGTGGGTGTGATGTGTTTTGAAGATACGGAACGTCGTCGTGAATGGAATGTGACGGAAACAAAGTTTGTAACTGCTGTCGCACAAATTGTTTCACAAACATTTGAAACATGGCAACGTATTCAGGTGCAAGATAAATTGAGTGCTGCGTTGGAAGAGAAACAAGTGGTGTTGAATGAAATGAATCATCGCATTCATTCAAACTTATCGTTAATCGAAGATTTAATTGAAGCACAAGCCAACAAGGCTAAAGATGAAGAGCACCGGGTACTGATTCGTGAATTGAAATCGCGTGTGGCTTCCATGGCAATGATTCACAAACAGCTTTATCGTACCAGTGAACCCGGCTACATCAATTTCCGCGACTATCTGCTTGATCTTATCACGCGCATGAAACCTATTGCCGGCGCACATCACCTGGAATTACGCACCTTGCTCGACAATTGCTCTGTGCACGTGAATCATGCGTTGTACGCAGCAATGATCATCAATGAATACCTGATGCAAATGATGCAGCAAGCGGATGGTAACACGAATAAACGGGAAGCAACAATCAAGTTGAACGTACAGAGCAAACAAATTTCCATTTTCATCGAAACCGCAGCTGCAGGCGGTGTTACGACAGTAAAAAGTCCTTCCGACAATTTGATAACAGAGTTACTGTTGCGCCTGAAAGCTACAGTGGAAGTCATGCCCGGCAAGCACTTCGGGTTTGTCTTTTCTGTGTAACTTTGGATCATTATGGAAACGCCGGAACCGAAGAAGAAGTGGTTGAAATACGCAGGGTGGGGCGCATTTTTATTCTTCCTGATTAAAGGATTGTTGTGGTTGGCGGCGTTGTGGTTTGGCGCTGAATTGTTCCGCGATTAAATCTGAGTTACGTTCATCACGGTTGCTTCACCACTGATTGTAGTTTCTCCTGAAGCAACATCTACAACCAACGTCTCTACCGTTGCGCGATGTTTTTCTTTATTCACTTCTTTCACGGTCATGCGCACTTCGTATGTCGTATCTACGTACATCGGGCGCATAAAAGCCATGCTCTGTTTCAAATAAATAGTGCCTTCTCCGGGAAATAATGTTCCGAAGACTTTTGAAAATACCGCACCGCCTAAAAACCCATGCATGATAGGTCGCTTAAACATGGTAGTGGCTGCATATGCTTCATCCAAATGAACCGGATTTTTATCGCCGGTAACTTCCGCAAAGCGCACTACTTCTTCCTGCGTAAATGAAAAACTGTGTCTGTAAGTTGTACCAACTTCAATCATAGGAGTTCTGTTTTGTTGTAAATATAGAAAGCTTCATCACGACAATAACATTGTTAATGATTTCACCATATTCGCATGATCACCACGCAACATGCAGATTCGATTTTTGTCGAGTGCTTACTATTTCGCATTTCGAAGATCAAACACACTAAACCGATAAAACAGGAATAATTACGGATTAAAGGTCATTATTCTACGATAAGTATTCGATTTCACTTGACAAATCAGTTAATAATACGTACCTTTGCGCCCTGAATTCCAAAATCGAATTCAAAACGCTGAAAAACAATTAATTACAACACCTAGCCATGAGCAACAAAAACTTCTTCGAAAACTGGATGGAAACCCAACAGGAATTCATGAACAATTGGATGGAAACATCTAAAAAAATGCAGGATGCTATTGCAGCCGGCAAAACTCCTGAAGAAGGAACTAAAATTTACAACGAGTGGCTGAATAAGCAGAACGAGCTTACACGCAAGGCTGCTGAAACAACTACAGGTCAGGTTACTGAAGCGTTTAAATCAGTTAACGACAAACAAAAGTCCGGTGTTGAAGAATGGTCTGCTAAAATGAGCGAGTGGATGAAGCAACAGCAGGATTCTTACAACAAGATGAACGATATGTTCCGTAACTGGAGCAGTTCTTTCACCGGCAATAGCTGGATGAACGACGGCATGAAGCAGATGGAACAAATGCGCAATCAATGGATGAACGCATTCAATCAGCCTACTAATTCTTTTGCACCGTTCATGAATTTCTGGAACGACGCTACAACTAAAAACGCATGGTTCGACATGAACAACATGAACCAGGGATATGCGCGTTTTGTTGAAATGTGGCAGCCATTTGCTCAAGCAATGACCAAGAATAATGTTCAGTGGGATCAGTTGAATCAGTATTTCCGTCCTGAAATGTTCAAGGATATGTTGGATAAAAACATGGCTTTCTTGTCACCGAATTTCTTTAACGAACAGATGCAGCAAATCAACCACTGGAACGATATGGCGAACAACTACAATCGTCATGCATACGAACAGTGGGTAAATGCAATGCCTGAAAACATGCGCGGTTATTTGCCACAATACAACTCTTTTGCTGCTCCAAATACTGCTAACTATTTCCAAAAAATGATTCTTCCTGTTATTCGTTTGGTGAATCCGGGTAAAGAAACTGAAGTTCAGGAGAACATGGCTGCAGTTGCTGAAAAAGCAGGTATCGCAGTAAACAAGATCTATCAGTTCCAACAACATTTGTACAACACCGGCACAAAAGCTTGGGAAAGTTTCATCACGGAAAACTATGAGTTGTTCAAGAACGGAACTGACATGAGCAACACGCAGGAAGTTTACAAGAAGTGGATTGCAACTGCGGAAGAAGCGTACACTCGTTTATTCCAAAGCGATGCTTACTCTGCATTACAGGGCGAATTATTGGATTTGCAACTGGAAATCAAACAGCACAACGATAAAGTTGCTGAAGCGATGATGCAAAATCTTCCTGTGGTATTGCGTTCCGAAGCTGACGATTTGTATGCTACCATTTACGAATTGCGCAAGCGTGTTTACGCTTTGGAAAAGCAATTGAACGGTGATGCAGTTGAAGCGAAAGAAGTTAAAGCTTCTAAGAAGAAAGCAGCTACAGCATAATTAATTCCTGTTATTCGGATTGTTATGAACGAGAAAGTGATCAAAGACCTGGCTGAAGCCGGCGCCAAAATGGCGAAAGGCTACGACAATCTGGTAAACGTGGATAGTGTTGAAATAGGCACTACACCGAAAGAGTTAGTGCACACAGTAGATAAAGTTAAACTGTATCGCTATGTGCGCAATACTCCTGCAACAATCAAAACTCCGTTAATAATTTCGTATGCGCTGGTAAATCGCTATGAGATGATGGACTTGCAACCTGATCGCAGTTTTATTGCGAACCTGTTGCAACTGGGGCTTGACGTTTATGTAATCGACTGGGGCTATCCTACAAAAGCTGATCGCTATTTAACTTTAAGCGATTATGTAAACTGGTATATCAATGATGTTGTTGACTTCGTTCGTAAGTCGCACGGAATTGACAAAGTGAATTTGCTGGGCGTTTGTCAGGGTGGAACATTAAGTATTATTTATTCGGCTTTACATCCGGAGAAAATCAAAAACTTAATTACTACAGTTACTCCGGTCGATTTCTCTACCAATGATGGCTTGTTGTTCCGCTGGTCACGCAAATTGAACATTGATCGCATAGTTGACGTTCACCGCAACGTACCGGGGGAATTTTTGAATAACGGTTTCGGCATGTTGAAGCCCATGATGAAGGTGAACAAATTCAACAGTTTACCCGATTTGTTGGACGACAAGGACAAGATGATGAACTTCCTCCGAATGGAGAAATGGATCAACGACAGTCCTGATCAGGCCGGAGAGTGTTTCCGTCAGTTTATTAAAGATTTGTACCAGGAAAATAAACTGGTGAAAGGCGAACTGGAAGTGGATGGCGTGAAAGTGAAGTTGAAGAATGTGACCATGCCGGTTTTAAATATCTACGCTACGGAAGATCATTTAGTGCCGCCTGCAGCAACCATTCCGTTAAACGACCACATCGGTTCAAAAGATCACGAATTATATAAATTCCCGGGTGGACACATTGGTGTTTTCGTGGGTAATCGTTCACAAAAAGAATTAGCGCCGGCCGTTGCTAAATGGCTGATGAATCGCGATAAATAATTGAAGACGCTTGGCAGCCCGAAACACTGCAAAGTTTGCTTGTTTGTTTGAATGCAAAGTCCCACATCGTGGGACTTTGCGCTTTAAGTGAGAAAAAGTAAAAAAAGTAAGCGCCTTTTAATATTTGTTTCGATATTTGCTCACCATTACAACTCATGTAATCGTTATGCGGACGTGTCGTAATTGGTAGCCGAGCCAGACTTAGGATCTGGTGCCGCAAGGCGTGTGGGTTCGAGTCCCCCCGTCCGTACAGAAATCCCCTGAAAATCAGGGGATTTTTTATTTCAGGAAATCGTTATCCTTTTATTCGCAACAAAGTACCATCATGGCAAATAACATAACAACTGTTTTAGGAGCAGGAGTTAATAAAGAAATCCATTCTTCAATTGGTTTAGGCGCCGAATTGATTCAAGACATATCTGACAGAGTTACGGACAGAACGTCACAGAACACCCCGTATCTATCATGGATGCTGGAAAAAAATCTAAACATTTCCTATGCCGACCGCTGGAGTTTTGTGGATCATTTAGATCGGTACAGAAATAATGTTCCGAATGCGTCAATCGATGGCTTTCTTAATGAAGTGAATACTTATCCCAAATACGAAAACCTCCGCGACGTATTCATGCAAATCGGGCGTATTGCTATTGTTTTTCATATACTGGGTTATGAAGGTTGCGACACAATGAAAAGCTTAACAAGTGAGGTTAGCGGGACGCGTAGTTTATGGTTGAGCGAATTATGGAAATTTATAGAACAAGAAAAGGTATTCACAGAAAAGTCGAAGGTGAACCTCAACATAATAACCTTCAACTACGATAGAATTTTAGAACAATTCCTTCTACTAAAAAGTGAAAAATCGCCCGAATCAATCTCCTTTGTTAACAATCAAATTCACCACGTATATGGACGTATTGGGTGGTTAACAGACCTAAAGCAAAGAACTATCCCAAAAATATCACAATCGGAACAATTTATCGAGTTCGGTTATAATAACGATCAGATTCATGAGATCAATGAAATAAAGAATCACATCCAACTGATTTACGATGATAGAAATGACAGAAATGAGGGAAATGACAGAAATGACAGAGATCAATTTCAGAAAATAATCTTGAATTCGCATAAAATATTAATCATGGGTTATGGCTTTGATGCTCTAAACAACAGGCGATTAGGCTTACACAGGTTAGAATTTAAACCAGAAGGGGAAAAAGTCCGTCTACATGCTGCCATCTATCCTGGAAACGAAGAGAATTTTATCTCAAGAAGAGCTACGACCGAAAAAGTTCGAAACATTTTCCATGAAACGTAATTTCATTACCAAACCTGTTCCAAGTTTC
>CALJIF010000056.1 GCA_937974275.1 uncultured Flavobacteriales bacterium | reverse complement strand
GCCACACACACGCAGGAATTGGTTGCACTCTTACAAGGACTGAACACGAAGGTTATTGATACGCGCAAAACAACTCCATTGTTCCGGTATTTCGAAAAATGGGCTGTACGTATAGGCGGAGGCGCAAATCATCGCTTCGGACTGTACGATATGATTTTAATTAAAGACAATCATGTCGATTACGCGGGTGGAATTAAAAATGCCATTGATCGCGCTCATGATTATTTGATAAAAGAGAATAGAAATTTAAAAATTGAAGTGGAGGTCCGTAATCTCGATGAGTTGGAACAAGCACTAAATACGGGTAAAATACATCGTATTATGTTGGATAATTTCTCGCCGGCATTGCTTCATCAGGCTATCCGGCGTATCAATAAACAATACGAAACGGAGGCTTCAGGGGGAATTACTGCAGAAACCATCAGAGCCTATGCAGAAACCGGAGTCGATTTCATTTCTGTTGGCGCTTTAACACATCATGTCAATAGCTTAGATTTGAGTTTGAAAGCTACCCGTGCATGATACGCCGTATCCTGAATATTTTTCTGAACACCCGGTTTGTTCGACGTCTCAACATTGTTGCTCACAAAATTTCGTTACCCGGATTTGAAGGTCATTCTTTATACGAAGTAGCTGCATTCTTTTATCGCGGGATCAATCAAGGGAGTTTGCAGTTGCGAGCTGCAGCTATGGCTTATTCTTTCTTCCTGGCCTTATTCCCTACGCTCATATTCCTATTCACGCTGATTCCATACATCCCGAGTAAAGAGTTACAACCCGCAATATTGAAATTGATGGAGGATATGTTACCCGAAAATGCCTTTGCTGTATTGGATGATACGATCCATGATATTGTTACAAGAGGCAATTCGGGATTACTATCATTCGGCTTTCTCGCTGCGTTATACTTCAGCACCAATGGATTCAGTGCTATGATCAACGGATTTAACGCCAGTGTACACGTGTTCGAAAAGCGCACCATGATTAAACAACAAGGCGTCTCGTTCATCTTTGTTTTTCTGCTGACTGTTGCTTTAGTTGTCATGACAACCGTATTAATTTATTCCGAATACTGGTTAAAATCGGCATTTGATCGTCCCGTACTGGAAACCATAGTTGTCCAGGTAGGCCGATGGATGATTATTGGTTTCATTTTAATTGCACTCATCGGAACGTTTTATCGCCTTGGTCCTGCTGCGCGTATGAGCAAGTACTTGATCAGTCCCGGATCACTGCTATCCGCTTTTTTAATATTATTAACCACCATGGGCTTTGCGTGGTACGTGGATAATTTCGGCAATTACAACAAGCTCTATGGCTCCATCGGAACAGTAATCGTATTACTAATCCTGATTAACTGGATTTCCATGATGCTGTTAATCGGATTTGAGCTGGATGCCGGTATTGCATCAGCACGTGCCAAGAGAAAATCACTTCTGCAACAACAGGAGGCAAAAGCCGAATCATCGGAGCAATCAGAAGCAATTTAAGCGGTTAAATCCCGCGTGAAGGTTATATTTGTTGTTCTTAAAACTGACCTTCATGAGAGTCCTGCTTGTTATTGCTGTTGCAGTTTTTTCCGCACTGCAACTTAATGCTCAGTCGAACGACATCAAATACCGTTCTTCAGAAAATCCGTATTACTGGAAAAATCGTCCTCCGTTTCCGGGATATTGGCAGCAGGACGTGCATTACACGCTGAAAGTAGCATTAGACGACACCAAAGATGTTATTTCCGGGACAGAAGAGTTAACCTACTACAACAACTCACCCGACGAATTAACTTTCGTGTATTTCCACTTGTATCAGAATGCTTTCCAGCCCGGCTCGTACACCCACGATTTACACGCACTGAATAATTACAACATCAAATACGGTCCGAACGAAAAAAACAAGTTGGGTACTGTTGTTTCCAACATGACTGTTGATGGTCAGACTGTTAAAACAGAATTGGACAATACCATTTTGAAAGTATGGTTGCCTAAGCCATTAAAACCGAATCAGTCGGTGAAATTTAAAATGGATTTCTCCACGTACTTCGATGGCGGTGGAACAATTCGTCGCCGCATGAAAATGTACAAAGCTTATGGGTACAAGCATTATGATGGCGTACACTGGTATCCGCGTATTTCTGTTTACGACAGAAAAATGGGTTGGGATACCGACCAACATTTGACCCGCGAATTTTACGGGGACTACGGTGTGTTTGATGTTGAAATCACCATGCCGAATCATTACATCATGGATGCGACAGGTGTTATGGTTAACGAACAGGAAATGTTACCTCCCGATCTTCGCCAGAAATTAGACATTGCCAACTTTGCGAAAAAGCAGTGGGAGTCACAGCCCAGCGTAATTGTGGAACCCAACGGAACAACGAAGACGTGGAAGTTTCACTCCGAAAACACGCACGACTTTGCATGGACTGCGGATCCAACTTATCGTATTGGAGAAGTGGTATGGAAAGGTATTCGTTGCATTGCATTAGTTCAGGAACCACATTGCGCCGGATGGCTGGATGCGGCCGCATTTACCGCTAAAGTAATTCAGGTGTATTCGGAAGATTTCGGCATGTATGCTTATCCGAAGATGATTGTTGCCGATGCGCGTGATGGTATGGAATATCCAATGTTAACCTTGGACGGAGGTTATGCTCCGGATTATTATGATCTCATTGCGCATGAAGTCGGACACAATTGGTTTTACGGAATGGTTGGCAATAACGAAACGTATCGCGCATTATTGGATGAAGGATTTACACAATTTCTGACTGCTTATGCATGCGAGAAAATTCTGGGCAAAAACAGAGTGCGTATGCCTTATCGATCCAAGTATGTGGAACGATTCACGGATCCTGAATTGTACATCGATGGTGAAGTGTACAACGGTTACATGAATGAGGGTGTGAATGATCCTGTAACGGTAATCGATCAGCACTCCGATCATTTTAACAGTGCTTTAAGACATGGTGGCGGATACGGCCAGGTATATTCGAAAACCGCGACGATGTTGTTTAACCTGCAATATGTTTTGGGTGATTCCTTGTTTCAGGCGGCGATGAAAAACTATTTTGAACAATGGAAATTCTGTCATCCTTATGTTGAAGATTTCAGGAACTCTATGATTCAGTTTACGCATGTAGATTTGAACTGGTTCTTCGATCAGTGGCTCACCACATCTAAAACTATTGATTACAAAGTTGGTCGTGTAAGTAAAGGTGATTCAACCGACGTATATAAAATTAAATTTGAACGTAAAGGCCGAATGCAGATGCCGCTTGACTTCACGGTGTACGCAAACGACGGCAAGCAATACAACTACTACGTTCCGAACACGTGGTTTGAAAAACAAACGACTGCAACAGTATTACCGCGTTGGATCGGATGGGACAAATTGCGTCCATCATACACAGCTGAAGTTGTTATTCCGACAGGCATTCAGGATGTGCGCATCGATACAACCAATCGTCTTGCAGATGTGAACATGTTGAATAACAGCAAAAAGACGCCGGTTAATTTCCATTTCGACCACCGCATCTATAATCGTCCTTCGTGGAAAGAATATGATTTGTATGCACGACCTGATTTCTGGTACAACAGCTATGACGGCTTAAAAGCCGGTTTTTATCTGGGAGGTGATTTCATGAATGTTCGACACACGTTTGATTTAACATTCCATTACAACCTCGGCGCATTACGTCCTGAATTACCGGCAAACGCGGAGCTCAACGGATACGACCAGTTCAGCGTACAATTCAATTACAGAACTCCGTTGCACCGTTTCGTTCGTAACTCAGCCATTGTATTAACAGGCCGACACATCGACGGATTAAATATGGGATTGGTAGGATTGGAATTTAAAGACCGTTCCGAAAAAAATCGCTACTACATTCACTTCAAATTATTGCATCGTCAGGATTCAACTGATCTCACCTATTTGATCAATCCTGAAGAATGGGAACCCGGCAAATTTAACAACAGCATTACAGTCGGCTACGAACATCCGTATCAATACAAGCGTGGTAACGGTGTAATTCAGTTGCAGGTGCGTTCATCTGCTATCGGCAGCGATTACGACTATCATTACGCCTCATTAAACGTTGTAAACAAGAATGATCTTGGTCGTATCAACATTAACACGCGTACTTACGCACAAATCGGAACAGGTAGCAATTGGGCGAAGGAATCCATGCTGTATGCGGCGGGAGCAAATCCTGAACAACTCATGGACAGCAAATACACGCGTTCTGTCGGTGTAATACCCGGTGAATGGGGCGGATACGGCAACGACATCAATCATTTCCACGCAGGTGGTGGATTGAATTTGCGCGGTTATTCCGGTTATCTGATGCCACACTACGATTGGTACGGCGATGTGCGCAGAACCTATCGTGGGACTTCAGGCGTTGCAGTGAATACCGAAATCGAATTCCAGGAACTGTTCCGTTTTATCGGACGTTCAATGCCGCGTGTTAACAGCGTGATCGGAATTGCAACTTACGTGTTCGGTGATATCGGTGCGATTAATTTTAGCGTACCGGGGGAATCACTGGCATTTGCAGAGCTTCGCGCAGACGCAGGTATCGGGTGTGCATTAACCATCAAACGATTCCCTCCTTTGCAAATGGTTCAACCATTAACATTGCGTTTTGACGCGCCGTTGTTCTTGAATCGCACACCATTCGCATCACCGGATTATATTGCAATGCGTTGGGTAGTGGGTATCAGCAGAGCGTTCTAAAAGCAGTAAAGATTAAGATGGCAGCCTTGTTACTTAAATAGCAAGGCTGCTATTTTTTTTGTCAAGTTCCGACGAGAATATTCGGAAATGTTTGCTGTTGTTGAACCATCGTTGTTATTGCTGAACAATTGCAATACATTATTGCGCAAATTGTCCACATCATCGAAATCACTAATCAGTCCGCATTTAGTTTCATTCATAATTACGGCTAAATCTCCATCCGCCGGACCAATTGCAAGAACAGGTCTTCCTGCGGCCATGTACTCAAAAAATTTACCCGTTAAAATACCTTTAGCATTCTTGGTTCTATTCACCAATAAAAGCAACACGTGCGATGCGCGCTGTACACGCATCACTTCATCGTGGGGTAAGTAATCGATTTTATTGACGTAGTGCGTCAAACCATAATGTTCGATACTCTCACGAACCAGCACATCCACTTTCCCTACTAATTTTATTTCCAGTTGGCGTGCGAAATCCGGTTGCGTTTTCACCAGATCGCCCAAAACCTTCCACAACACTTCAGGGTTACGACTTCTGTTTAATGTACCGATATGAGCAATGCTGAACTTACTATCTAATGCCACCGTTACTGTGCTCACATCCGCGTCGTCGTAACCGTTAGTCACCACTTTAAACTTATCCGGCACTTGCTTATTGTGGTGAACGGATGACCAAATTTCCTTGAATTCTTCATTCATTGTTGCACCGACACTTACCACGATATCCGCTTCAGTTAATACCGCAGCTTCCAACTTGCGGTGTTTACGATCGGCCGCTTTAGATACCATCAGATCTTCGTAGAAATCAATATTCGTCCACGGATCGCGAAAATCTGCCATCCATTTGATTTCCGGAAAACGCTTTTTAATTCCGCGAGCAATAAGATGCATACTGTGCGGAGGCCCCGTTGAAATAATTGCCTCAACCGGATTCTTTTTAAGGTAATCGGTGAGATAATTGATGGATGGGCGAATCCAAAATCTGCGTGCATCCGGTATAAACAAATTGCCGCGTAACCAAACTGCCAGTTTTTCTTTCGCTGATGGCTTTTTATTTTCCGAAATAAACCCTGCTCCTATGCCATCGTCTTTCTTTCTACCCGTAAACTTTTTGTAAAATGAATAGGGTTCCCAAATTTCAGTTCCAATCACTTCTGTGCCTACCGGAATATCTTTCAATAAGGAATGATCAACAGCGGGCAGTTCCGGATTTGTCGGAGTATACACAACAGGTTCAATACCACATTCACGAAAGTACTTTACAAACTTCAGCCAACGCTGAACGCCCGCCCCGCCTGCCGGAGGCCAGTAGTAGGTAATTACTAAAACACGTTTTAAGCTTTTGTTGTCCATCGTGACCAAACGGCTATTAATTCCTTTCTGAAAACAAATCCTATTACAACTCCGGAAACAATCAATAACATCACTGCTTCCCACAACACGTACACTCCGGGATGGCTCAACCACAATCCCATATATAAACCAATGAACAACAGCGGCAGTACAATCAACTTCACCGGATTCATATTAAACGTAAAGTAATTGCGTACCATCCACCACCAAATTACAATTTGTACCAGCTTAATTAAAACATGCATGACCACCACGCCCATTAAGCCGAAATGATTGGCGGCAAACCACGTGCCTACAATTTGAATTACCGCTGAAATACCAAAAACAAGCGGTAATACTTTCGTCTTCTGTAAATACAGAACAACAGACATGTAATAATGGTACAAACCTCTGGTAATTAATGATGCGGCAACAACACCCAGAAATGCAAATGATGCAAAGAACTCTTGCTTCTTGACAATTAAGGGTAATGCTAACGGCATAACAACGAATAATCCTGCTGTCATTAATATGCTGAGCGAAGTCAGTACATTGAAATAACGATTACTTTCCGGTGTCGTTCTATTTTGTCCGTCTGCTCTCCAAATTTTAAATACTTCCGGATAAAATGCCGCTGTTACTCCGTTTTGCACAAACTCAATAATCAGTGCGCATTTCAATGCAAAATCGAATATACCAACGGTTTGCAAATCAATTGCATCGCTGATAATGAATCGATCGATATTCCCTACGATCCAGGTCATGATCAAATAACCGACATAGGGCAAACAAAAAACATGTAACTCTTTGGGAACACTCCACACCAATCGAAATTTGAATTGACGTATCAAAAACACCAAACTCAACAGAAAAATCCCAATGCCCGGCAAAATCCTTCCATACATCGGTCCGTCCAGCGAATATGGATTAGAGAACAAACCGTACAACGAAATACTGATAGTGATGACAAAATTGAATAGATTGAAAAGAAAATATTTAACCGGTTCCTGACGATAAATTAAAAGACCGGTAGCGGATTTGAAAAAACTATTGCATACACCTGTTGCAACAGACATCAATCCGTATGGCATAAAATACAATCCGGAATCTTCACTAAATATAGTATCGAAAATAAATTCGCCTGCCAACCACGTAATTCCGATAAACGATAAACCAATGGCGAGTAATAAAGTAAATATAGAACTCACAAACTTATTAGTATCTCCACCTTCATCACGAACTTTCACATACTGTACGCCGATATATGTGTCCAATGCGTAACTGACGATAATCTGAACTACCAGAGAAATACTGATGTATAAGGCAAGCAAACCGTATTGCTCAATCGTCAGCAGGTTGGTATAAAAAGGCAATAACACAAATCCTCCTGCGAGCGGCATAACACCGCCAATAGTAAACAGCATGGATGATTTTATAAACTTGCCTGAAATCATATTAGTTCAATTGCTCACGTATGGCGTCCGTTAACTCGATGCTTCTCCGCTCAAAAGTAAATTCTTTCTCCATTCTTAGACGTAAATCGCCGGTCCTGTCAACGGCATCAAGATTCTTCAATAATGTCACCAATGCGTCCGGATCTTTTTTACGTACAATAAAACGGTCATCACCGACCATCATGGGCATTGCACCAACTGCACTTACTACAGGTATACATCCACACAATATAGCTTCCGCTAATGCATTGGGAAAACCTTCAGACATTGACAACTGCGCGTAATACTGATGCTGAGAATAAAGCTCCGGCAGTTGATCATTCGGAACGTTGGGATGCAAGAAAACATTAGCCGGCATTTCGCTTTGCGATAAACCGTTACCGCCAACAATCGTAAAACTCCAATCGGGTAAACGACGCGCAGCCTCCAGCAACAAATCAATTCCTTTTAGACGAAATGCAAAACGCGACCCCAGATTCGCACCAACCGTGATAACCGAATGTTGTTTTCTGCTCACCTCGCGCGGCTTCCAGAAATGAGCATCATACCCGTTATATATTACCTTTTCGCGAGCAGAAATATGTTTTACAAAATTGCGATAGCCCTGTCGCGGATAGTCATCTTTCGTATACGTGTACTCATAATCGATCAACGTTTGATCAACAGGCAATATCAGTGTAGCCCATTCAAAACTTTTACGCGTGAAATATTTTAAATAGGGGCGTTGAAAATTTCCGTAGTCGATGGATGGAAATGCGACACAATCAGTGCCTCCCGCAACGATGACGCGTTTCTTACCCAATACTTTCGCAACAAAAAAGGGAACCAAACTATGATAACTGGCGAATTGACATACAACAATATCGTACGAACCTGCTGTAAATATTCCAATGAATAACTGTCGTAAAAATTCAAACGGCAAGCGCCATTTCACATTCGCGATAAACGTATAATCGGTAACCGTAAATGACTTCCGCAAGATTTCCAGATCCTTCTTAACGAAGGTAGACTTACCTAAATCCCAGTATAAGATGCGGCCTCGGTTCAACCTCAGAATTTTGAAATCCAGTTTTCAATGCCTTGTGCCAGTTTCGAACGACGTGTAACACTAACACGCGGCTTATCGCGTTTCAATACAATTGCCAAATATTCCTCATGCTCGTACTGTAAACCATAAGGTGTAACAGAATACATGTAAAATCCATGCGGATAAACATTGTTACACAAATCACGCATGGATAATGACTGATCAATTATCTGTAAGCGTTCCGGGTGATTGCGTCGCGTCCAATCCAAGGTATAAGGTTCCGGAATATTAATTACCACTACTGTATTTTCATGTGAATGCGCGGCAATGGTTTTAAAAAGTGCGCTGTGTTGCTCAACAGGAATATGTTCCAACACATCGGGAAAAACAATAAAATCAAACTTCAAATCGTGTTTGAAATCGCTCATATCCGAAACAATAAACTCCGCATTCTTGTAACTGCTGTTGAACTGCTTCGCATGCGCAATACTTTCAGGGCTAATGTCTACACCCACAAATCGACCGTGAGCAAGATGCTTCAACATCAAATGACTTACAGTACCAATACCACAACCAATTTCAAGAACAGTAGAGTTCGGTTGCAATCCGGCATTTAAAACATTTTTGAAAATGGTTCTGTGGCGAAGATTGATTCCAAGATTTTTCTGATGTGTTTTAAACTCATCGTAGTATTTGGCAACGTCTTTATTTTCTGTGCTCATAGTTATGCACTTGCTTGGTTTTGTTTTCCTTTTTTCCAGGTCCAGAATGCTGCACCCAACACGAATGCAAATAATGCGATACTGCCCATAAGTGCAATGCTCTCGCCCTTCTTGTAACCTTCCGGCTCGAATTTGAATTCGATCATGTGTTTACCTGCAGGCACTTTCATAGCACGCAAAATGTAATCCGCTCTAACATGTGGAGTTAATTTTCCGTCCACATAAGCATTCCAGCCTTTCTCATAATAAATCTCAGAGAACACCGCCAACTGATCTTTAGAAGTGTTGGCTTCATAAACCAATTTGTTCGGTTCGTAGGATTTTAACTGAATTGTAGAAATCGAATCGGCTTGTGGTTGCACACCACCCAATTGCTCTTTGAAACGTTCATCTACCAATGCAGTTCGCTTCGGATTAAACGAATTCAGTTCTTTCATTTCTTCATCGGCATTCTTCACCCACTTCAATTCATTTACAAACCAAGCATTTCCTGCAGCATAACGATTAGTCAAAACTCCTCCATCCGGATTGTAAATCATGTAACGCGTATTCAACATATTCAACACGTTCTGATTAGCCAGAACTGCACGAATAATAGAATCATTAGCCCCCTTCTGCAGCGCGCCTGTAATCGATTTGATTTCAGCTTCCATGCGCTGCTCATAAACTTCCTGAATGCGCTTCAATTTCGCGCCATGATAACCTCCAACCGATTTGTGGTAATACGATGTGTTCGCATCATTCCATGGATTACCCAAATTCAAAACACGATAACTCGGATCTTTATCTTCCAAAATCTGCTTATCGGCATTGGTCATCGGAATTTCAGCTTTGCCCTTCGACTTCGCACGATAGTGTTTCTTCTCGTCCATGTAGCGCATACTTACCGACCACACGTCAACCGTCATCAACACAAACAAACCTCCTATTACAACGTATTTAGAAAAATTAAAGTTGATGAAAGCGTAAATCAAACCTGCACCTAAAAAAATGAAGAAGAAACTGCGCCATGCATCCGACGTTACCAGATTTTCACGTGCTTCACCAATATAACTCACGAAGTTCATGGCCGTCATTTGATCTGCACCCTGCGCCATCACTGCTTCCGAGATACGCTGTGATTCTTCGTCTGAAACAGTAGTAACAAAAACAGACGGCATAATTGCAATCAACAACGCCAATCCGCCCGTTACTCCAAACGCGATGTACAACTTCTTGATCTCCGTTTTCAATTCATCACGACGTTCGATGACCTCCTTAACCGCAAGAATCGCCAAGAACGGCAGCAACAATTCCGCGACCACCAAAATCATAGATACTGCACGAAACTTGCTATAACCCGGCACAACATCGAAGAAGAACTTAGACAAACCTTCAAAGTTGCTTCCCCACGATAACATAATCGTTAACACAGTTGCGGCCAGCACCCACCATTTCAGCGAATCACGAATGAATAACATGCCCAATACAAAGAGGAAACAAACTATAGCTCCAACATACACAGGCCCTGTTGTAAAAGGCTGCGTTCCGAAATAAGCGGCGGCACTATTGGCAACAGCTTCCTGCATCTGGCGATCATCAATCGATTTAACTGCGCCCGGATCGTATTCTCCGATTGCTTCAGATGCTCCTCCTTGAAAATCAGGAATCATCAACGTCATAGTTTCTGCTTTACCATAACTCCATTGTGTGGCGTACTCAAAATCTAGGCCTGCAGTTTTTGTTTTTGAACCTGCATCAAGTGTTAACTCGCTTTTACCGCGTGTTGATGCCTTACCATATTCGTTCGTCAACCATAAGTTGGTGATGTTCGGAAGAATCGCAAGGATCACTGCTGCCACTAACAAACCTGAACTTTGCATCAACTCTTTCGTCTTTTTCTCACGAAACAAACGCACGGCTTCACCCAAACCGATAAATACCAACATGATGGCGAGATAATAAGTAATCTGCAAGTGATTCGCCTGAACTTCCAACGCCAAGGCCAATGCCGTTAATGCAGCACCCAATAACATTTTCCCTCGGAATGTCAATAAAACTCCCATCAGTACGGGAGCCATATACGCTATGGCATAACCTTTTGAATTATGTCCTGCCTGAATAATGATTATGAAATACGACGAAAATGCAAATACCGCTGCTCCTGCCAGGGCGAGCCAAGGGTCGACTTTCATGCTGACCAGCAAAAAATAAAAACCGATTAAGCAAAGGAAAATAATGGTTGCCGGGTGGGGCATAATCTTCATGAAACCAACCTGAAGTTTAGCAACCCAATTGGACGGATACAAGGTTGAAATTTGATACGCCGGCATTCCACCGAACATGGAATTCGTCCACAACGGTTCTTCACCATACTTGGCACGATAGTCCACTATTTCTTTGGACATGCCCTTGTGTTTCTCGATATCACCCTGAACGATTTCTTTGTTGCCAAGAACAATCGGTTTGAAAAATACAGCGGTGAGGGCGAGCATGATTAAAATGCTTGCGCCGATGGCAATCAGACTCTTCTTATTAGTCATAGATGTAATGGTGAAAACAGTCGTTCGGTTATCCCGCAAATTTATCAAAATACTCGCGACGGCAGCGTTTTTTGGCTTATTTAACGGATCAAGAACCGGATATAAATGCGAAACCGCCTCTTACTTTGGGAAAGTGAGGCGGTTTCAATTTCAACTGTAGGTACGGCAGGGAAACCTTGATCTTAACAATCGGAGGGCGCCGTCGTACAGCCAAACACCTTAACCAGAATTGTTCCGTAAAACTATATGATGAAAACGCTGCCCACAACACACTTTAAATAAGTGGCGGAAGCATTTAGCAAATGGAGGAAATGAACGGATAAATGGTTGAGCGGATAATTTTATTTGATCTCCTCATAGTCCACATACTCACCATCCGCTTCACCTTTCGACTTGCGCGTTGGTTCTGACTTTACTTCCACTTTCACTTCACCTTCTTTTTTATCCTGATGATAATGGTGATGGTGTTGTTCGTTCTTATAAAACACGTTTTTCCGCTCTGTGCGTCCGCTTTCAGAAAAAGCATTGAATAAACGCCAGATCACCCAGATAGTTAAAACGGTGAAGAAAAACTCTTGCATGCGACAAAGGTACAAACAGTTCATTAGATTGTTGATGTGAATAATAATGATGCGCAGCAATCATCAATGTATCATGTACCTTTACTTCAACTTAACAACATGATTATGCAGTACAAATTATTTGGTAATTCCGGATGTAGAGTTTCTGAGTTATGTCTTGGAACAATGACTATGGGTGAAGAATGGGGCTATGGAGCTAATAAAGAGGAGAGTCGTAAAATTTTTGAAACCTTTTTAGACGCCGGAGGGAATTTTATTGATACTGCCAATCGTTATACAGAAGGCACCAGCGAATTGTTTTTGGGTGAATTCATAAAAGATAGCGGACGACGCGACGAACTCGTGTTAGCAACAAAATATTCGCTGTTCACAAAACCCGGAAGATTAAACGATGGCGGTAATCATCGTAAAAATATGATCCAAAGTGTGGAAGGAAGTTTGCAACGTTTACAGACGGACTGTATCGATATTTTATACCTGCACGCATGGGATTTCACCACTTCCGAACAAGAAGTGATGCGCGGACTCGATGATTTGGTGCGCAGCGGGAAAGTCATGTACATTGCTATTTCTGATACACCGGCATGGTTAATTTCAAGAATGCAAACATTGGCTGAATTGCGTGGATGGAGCGCGTTTGCAGGAATTCAAGTGGAATACAGTTTAATTACACGCGACGCAGAACGTGATTTAATTCCCATGGCGAATCACTTGGATTTAGCGGTAACTGCGTGGGCTCCATTGGCCGGTGGTGCATTAACCGGAAAATATCTGAACCGGGATGGAAGTCCGAAACGCTTGAAAGAAGGCAGTAAACGTTTGAATGATAAGAGTGTTGCCATAGCTCAGGAAGTTGTCAAAATAGCTGAAGAAAATAACTGTGTGCCGGCACACGTAGCATTAAAATGGGTGATTCAAAAACACCCGCAAATATTTCCCGTGATTGGGGCGCGATCTGCTGAACAAATCGCAGAGTCTATCGCTTGTGTCAGCACAACTTTGACTGACGAACAAATGCAACGTCTGAATCAGGTGAGTGCATTTGATATAGGCTTCCCACATGACTTTTTAGCGGGTGAAGGAGTTCGACAAGTATTATTTGGTGGCTTTCAGGATAAGACGATCAATCACCGAAAAAAATAATTGAATTTAAAGCATCACAATTATGAAAGTTACTATAACCGTTAAAGAAGTCAATCCGGATTTCGATCAGGAATTAGCCGATAGACTGTATGAGGGAAAAGAATCCGATGACAATATTTTATACAATTGGGAAGATCAGTTTGAAGTAACTATTCCTGTTCGCGAATTCAAAATCGAAAATAACACCACTTACGAATTGCGCGGATATCGTGGTGAAACACCCTTTGTGTATGCGATTCCCGGCATGACCGTGATCAACTGCATACATGAAGATGGAACAGTAACTCAATTTGCAGCATCCCGTAAGTTGATTAAAGACACTAAAAAAAATGTCAACAAAGCGGGCGATGTTCATTTTTTCTTATTCCTTAAAGGCAAGAAAGAAATGATCAATCCTGTTAACGGCGTGTACATTCTGGAAAAAGATTTTCCGAATGAATTACCCGTTCCTGATGAGGATGAAGAGGAATAAAAAAACGCCCGATGTTATCGGGCGTTTTGCTTTGCAAAATAAACTATCAATCTCTCGGAATCGCTTTCAATTGCGTGCGTAAAGCCGCAACCTCTTCTTTCGCCTTGTCCACTTTCTGTTGGTATTCAGCAACCATAGATTGTGCTCCCTTCGACTTTCCGAAGAATCCTAAATTGGTTTCCAACGTATTGATTTCTGATTCCAATTTCTTAATCTTCTCCTGAATCGCACCACGTTCACGACGCAATTGATCACGCCCTTTGTCTGTTTGTGACAACTGCTCCACGCGAATACGCTGCATCGTTTTTTCATCGCCGCCTTTTTCACGCAACTTATCGAACAAGCTATCCATTGCAGCTTTCCACGCAGTATCCAAACGCTCGCGCTCGTTACGTGGCGACATTGGCGCTTGCGACCATTTTTCTTGTAATGCGGCAATTACTTTTCGTGCTTCAGCTAAATCATCCGGCAAAGATGCTGCACCTGCTTCTGCAATAATGCCTTCGCGAACAGCAGCATTGGCCGCGAACTCAGCATCTTTTTCAGCAAAATGTTTGGATCGGTTTTCAAAAAACGCATCTGCAGCCTTCTTAAAACGATTCCAAACTTTATCCGACTGTTTGCGAGGAACAGGGCCTACTTTCTTCCAATCGTCCTGTAATTTCTTCAACTGATTAGCAGTATTCTTCCAATCTGTGCTGGTTGTTAACGCCTCTGCCTTTTCACACAATTCAATTTTCAACTTCAGATTCGCATCAAATACTTCACGTTGTTTGCCGTAATACGTTTCGCGCTTTTTAAATAAGTGCAATCGCGCATCACGGAATCGCTTCCAGGTTTGATCTTCATCTTCTTTCGGAACAAATCCGATTTTTTTCCACTCTTCAAAAATGGCATCCGCACGCTCTGTTGCAGCCTGCCAATCTTTATGCGATTGATAATCGTGGGTTGCTTCCTCTTCCATCTTCACGCACAAGGCTTTCTTCAACTCCAGGTTTTCCAACTGCTTCACTTTTGCATCTTCCAGCAACACCTTCTTACGATCGTGTACTTTATCGGATGCGGCCTTGAAGCGTTCCCACAATTGCTCATTAATTTCTTTTGCAGCGGGACCAATTTCTTTCCAACTCTCATGTAATTCATGCAGGGCGTCCAATGCACGGCGCACAGAAGCTTCACGATCCAACTCTTCCGCTTTCACGATCAACTCTTCCTTCAGCTCCTGATTCTTTTTATGATCCAGCTCACGCAATTCACGTGAAATCTTCACCATGTCAAAGAAACGATCCTGGTGATGCTGCCATGTATTACGCAATTCGTTTACTCGCGCAGAAGGCACTTGGCCAACTTCTCTCCAACGTGCTTGCAAGTCCTGCAACTTTTCGAAAGCCTTATTCATGCTATCGCTGGTTTCTGCCAACGCTTTCAGTTCATCAATTAGTTCCAGCTTCTTTTGCAAGTTTCTGTTTTGCTCAACCTCACGCTGTCTGCGCTGATCAGCACGTTGCTGATTATACTTTCGCAATGATTCTTCAAACTCTTCCACAACCGCATCCGGTGCAGGTTCGAACGTATCATCAGCTCCTTCTTTATTTTCTTCCCACTGACGACGCTTCGCCTCCATTTCTTCGCGCGCTAATTCACGGAAAAGCTCCTTCAATTTAGCTACCGTTCCGCGCACGGCATCAAGATCTGAACTAGTCAGACATTCTTTCATGCGGTTTAGTAGCTGTGTCTTGTCCCAACCCGTAAAGTCTTCTGCCTGCTGCACTTCTTCAGCGGCTGCATCGTGTTCGGATGTTATTACGGTTGCATTTTCATCGTGCAATTCCGGGTCCTGCGGTGAGTTCATCAGATTCTCGCTCATGTCGATTAGAATAAGAATGAAAAACCTTGTCGTATTGACAAGGTTAGATTACATTTTAGTTATGAGCAAAAATACGTTTTTTTCATTCAAACAAGGGAAATAACAACGTTAATCGAAGATTAAAATTGACCGTAAAATCGCGTTTAGGCGTAAGGTTTAGTATCTTCACAGCTCTTAAAAAATATAATTCCTTTATCATGAGCACTACGACACAACGTTCCTTAAAACATATAGAAAATTACGCTTTAGGAAAGTGGATAAAAGGAGCCGGTGAAGGTCAGGTATTGTATAATGCCATTACCGGAGATCCTTACGCACTGGCCGGCAGCAAAGGTTTAGATTTTGCCGCTATGACCGATTATGCCCGTAAAGTTGGCGGACCGAATTTGCGTAACATGACTTTTCAGGAGCGAGGAAGAATGCTGCGTGCCTTAGCCTTGCATTTGCTGAGTAAGAAAGATGAATTTTACGGGATTTCCTGGGCTACAGGTGCTACAAAAGTGGATAGTTGGGTAGATATTGAAGGTGGAATCGGAAATTTATTTGCTTACGCTTCTTTACGCCGACAGTTTCCGAATGAAACATATTATGTGGATGGTGACATTGCAAAACTCTCCAAGGGCAATACGTTCATCGGTCATCACATTTGTACACCGAAACATGGTGTTGCGATGCACATCAATGCGTTCAATTTCCCGGTTTGGGGAATGCTTGAAAAAGTTGCAGTGAATTGGCTCGCAGGTGTTCCGGCAATCGTGAAACCTGCAACGTTAACTTCTTTCCTTACGGAAGCTGTAGTGCGTGAAATTGTTGCTTCGGGAATTTTACCGGAAGGTGCTTTACAACTCATATGTGGTTCTGCGAATGGCTTGCTGGATCACGCCATCAATCAGGACGTGGTAACATTTACCGGTTCGGCATCAACAGGACGCATGCTTAAATCGAATCCGACTATCATCAATGAATCTGTTCCTTTTAACATGGAAGCCGATTCTTTGAATTGTATCATTCTCGGTAATCATGTAGAACCTGCGCATCCTGAATTTGACATATTCATCAAAGAAGTTGTTCGTGAAATGACTACAAAAGCAGGTCAAAAATGTACTGCTGTGCGTCGTATCATCGTTCCGGAAAATAAAGTAGAAGCGGTTCGCGAGGCGTTAAACAAACGTTTGAGTCAAACTATCATCGGCGATCCGAATGTAGAAGGTGTGCGTATGGGAAGTTTGGCAGGAATTTCTCAGCGACAGGAGGTGATGGAGAAAGTAGAACAGCTTTCGAAGACCCAGAAAATGATCATCGGTGATTTCGAAAACTACGAAGTGAAAGGAGCAGACAAAAACAAAGGAGCGTTTATGCCTCCTGTTGTTTTCCTGAATGAAAATCCGTTCAAAAACACCGATTGTCATGACATCGAAGCGTTTGGTCCGGTGAGCACGCTGATGCCGTATAAAACTGCAGATGAAGCCATCGAGTTAGCGCGTATGGGTAAAGGATCATTGGTTTCTTCAATTGTTACAGCGAATACTAAAGAAGCCCGTCATTACGTTTTGGGCGCTGCTCATATGCACGGTCGTGTTCATATTTTGAATGCAGACTGCGCGAAAGAAAGTACAGGACATGGTTCTCCAATGCCTTTACTGGTGCATGGCGGACCGGGTCGTGCAGGTGGAGGCGAAGAAATGGGCGGTAAGCGCGGCGTGATGCATTACCTGCAACGCACCGCTATTCAAGGCTCTCCGGATATGCTAACCGCGGTTACTAATCAATACATGTACGGCGCGAAATATGTGGAAAAAGATGTGCATCCATTCCGTCAGTATTTTGAAGATCTGGAAATCGGCGAAACTGTAATAACTGCGAAGCATACGGTAACAGAAACTGATATCACCAATTTCGCAAACGTAAGCGGTGATAATTTTTACGCGCACATGGATGCGACATCTTTGGAAGGAACGATTTTCGAACGTCGCGTAGCACACGGCTATTTCATCTTGTCTAAAGCGGCAGGACTTTTTGTTGATCCGAAAAAAGGACCCGTATTATTGAATTACGGAATTGACGAATGTCGTTTTACAAAGCCCGTATACCCGGGTGCTACAATTGGCGTGCGTTTTACCTGCAAAGAAAAAATTGAGCAGGAGAAGAAAAATGCGGATGATATTGCAAAAGGAATTGTAAAGTGGTTAGTAGATGTATATGATGAAACCGGGGAAACCGTTGCCATCGCCACAATATTAACCATGGTAAAAAAACGTAATCAGGAATAATATGGGTCACAGCATAAGCACATTACGCGACATGATGAATGCTACTCGCAACATTGCGACCGGCTATATCAAGAAATTAGAAGGAAAAGATGTTCGTCAATCTTTTGAAGTAAATGGCGTTCAGCTTAACTCGGCCTATTGGTTAATTGGTCATATGGCGTGGGCGCAAAACAATTTGATTATTCGTTCATTCGGCGGACCTAATCCTGAAGTGAAATGGTTAAAACATTTCGGTATTGGAAAGACGCATCAAGAAGCTCTGGATAATGGACCATCCTGGGAAGAATTGGTGGAAGGATTTCACAAAGTTCACGAAGTAGCCATGAATCATTTAAGTACCTTGAATGACGCCACACTGGAGGAAGACAATTTATTGAATTGGGAAGTGATGCATTCAAAATCGAAAGGTGCAACACTGATGCATCACATTCGTCACGAAGGAATGCACGTGGGTCACTTAGGTTGGATTGCCAAATTGCATGGCATTCCCGGAATTTAAAATTTAGTATTGCTCGTTATCGTTGGGGAAGTCACGACTTTTTACATCCGTGATGTATTGCCCGACTGCGCCATTGATAACTTCATAAAGATTCAGGTAACGACGTAAAAAACGCGGGCTGAATTCTTTGGTTAATCCTACCATATCGTGGAATACCAGCACTTGTCCGTCCACGCCGTTTCCTGCACCAATTCCTATTACCGGAATTTGCACAGCCTCCGCAACTTGCTTGGCCAATTTTGCAGGAATTTTTTCTAAGACGATAGCGAAACATCCGGCATCTTCTAAAATTTTTGCGTCCTCCAAAAGTCGTTGTGCTTCCGCTTCTTCTTTAGCCCGAACAGTATAAGTTCCGAATTTATAAATCGATTGCGGCGTAAGTCCAAGATGTCCCATTACCGGAATTCCTGCAGTGAGAATACGCTGAATGCTTTCTGCCACTTCTCTTCCACCCTCTAATTTCACGGCGTGCGCACCGGATTCTTTCATGATACGAATTGCCGAGTTCAGCGCTTCTTTTGAATTGCCTTGATAGGAGCCAAAAGGTAAATCAACAATAATGAGTGCACGATCAACAGCGCGTACCACACTTGATGCGTGATAGATCATTTGATCCAACGTAATGGGCAAAGTTGTTTCATGTCCGGCCATTACGTTCGAGGCCGAATCACCAACAAGAATAACATCAACACCTGCAGCGTCTACGATCTTCGCCATGGTATAATCATAGGCGGTTAACATCGCTATTTTTTCGCCACTGCGCTTCATTTCCAAAAGCACGTGTGTCGTCACCTTCTTAAATTCTTTCTTGTGTACAGACATGATAATAAATGCTAGAAAACAAAGCTACCTGAAAAAATTAAGATTTAAACCAGCCCCACTCTGTGCGCTCAAATCCTATATACCAGCCGTCTTCCCTTAATTCCACAGGAAACGTGCGCATAACGCCGCCCTGCGTGAGTGCTCGTCCGGTTTTCAAATCAAATGCAAATCGATGTAAAGGACAAACAATCGCTTTCCCGTCTGCGGTACATTTGCCTCTCGATAATTCAAATCCGTTATGAGGACAACGATCTTCGAATGCATAAATGCCTTCATCATTGCGAACGACAGCAACTTTTTTCCCTCCGATATATCTTATGACAGGTTCGATCGTAAACTCTTCCGTTTCACGCGGAGCCAGGAAAATCCATTGAATAACCGTTCGAAACATTGATCACCAGTAAGGATTAAAAATCCTGTTATTCAGCAGCAATGCATCCTCAGAACACGCAGGATCATCTGTAATATAGTGATCAACGAGAATCTCACGAATCATGGGCTCTCCCGTTGCTTCCGCATTTACATTGTTGCGAATGTATTGCACTTTCAACTCTACTCCTTTTTGCGGATGATACAATGGAAATAATGCCTGATCAAAATTATCCGCTGCTACTAAAACATTATTCACCGCAATCAAACGATCACCACGCTTCAATCCAAGTACATTATTCGCGTCCACCATGTTCACAAAGAATGCATCTGCTTTACTATCATAATACACTCCTACGCGCCCAAACGTTAACACGGTATTCATTCCGGAAGGCGAATATGCCCACCCGATTTTGTTCAACATCTTAATCAGTGGAAAAGCTTTATTGTTAACCACCAGATCTTTTGCAAGATTGGCAACTTCAACTCCTGCGTATCGCGTAATGTAACGCATCAACGAATCGGGATAATACGTTTCGATGGAATCATTCAAATATGCAACAAACTCGCGTAGACCATTTTTTCCACCTGAACGTTCGGACATTTCAATATCCAGCAATAAACACGCTATCGTTGCTTTGGCCCGCACCTGCTCCCGCATGATCGGTTGCTCCAAATAACCGGAAACTTTTTTGCGATCACTGAGCACTACCGAATTTGCCTTCTGCGAAAGACGAATTTTAGCACTGATAACAGCCATGAATTCCGATTGGTTGACAAGCGAATCTCGTATTTCTGCCAACCAACTGAAGTACGATTTTGCTCCTTCAGAAAACCACCAAGCGGAAGAAACCTGCGGTTGCAGATAATTCCCTGTTGCGCACGATTTATAACAATCTAATGGCCCCCATGCACGAAACATATCACCTGCGGTTTCACGTTGCAGCATCTGCATGAATGCTTCTTCATCCTGCAATTCAGGAAAAAAGTAAATGGCACCTGAACGTGATGCGTTTCCACCGAAATTTCCAAATCGTGTCAATGTACTTTTAGCCGCGGTGAAATAAAATATCATTTTATAAACCGGTAAATTTCCCGGTGCCATAAAACGTGTTACTGCATTTATTTCAGCCGCTACAAGTCTTCGAACATGTCGCGCAGTTATTGCACCACTTTCCGAATACACCGCAAGTTGAATGTACGTATTGCCGGACATGAAGCCAATGGTATCTGCAGCACAGACCATCACAGGATGCGCCAGCATTTCGTCGTATGAATTAGCGGTATACTCATTCTTAGTGGCCGCAGTCAAAGTAGGCACCATTGCAGTATGCGTTTGCAAAGCAGCAGGATGATTGACAGTAAGTCGATAAGGAATTTTACTGAAGCCTTCGATATAACCATACATAAAAGCGTGGTTTAATAGAAAATTTTTACCCGCTTCAAAATTGGTTCCTGCAGATTGAATCACATATGTGTTTTTGCTTTTACCTGCAAGCGTATCATCCCAAGTGTCATCCACGTAATATTCTATCTTACGTAACGTAGCACCACTACGCAGTTTCATTTGTACTGTGTTCTTGCCTTTTTTTTTCACCTTGAGTGGATATCCTCTGTCATCCAAGGCATAAAACTGGTGTACAAAGCGCAACGCATTCACCTTTCCGCTGATGCCCGGCAAATATTCGGGAAGTACATAGTTGATCACCTTGGCCTGAACTGCAGGTGTAACGATGGTAATCTTCACACGATCCTTATCCGCAGTTACATTTTGCAAATCGACCGACACATGAAATTCACCTCCGTGTCCGGCGTAAGCCGAAACAGATAACAAATTCAATACTAGTAAGTACAGAATATTTAGGGGTAAATATCTGAGCGTCATGGGCGTGGCGAAATTACACAAATTGCCCGTTCCCACGTTGTTGTTTCCATAATGTTATAACAACAATCGCCTAAAATGGTTTAGGTAATTTCTACGCCCAGAATAAGGACATCATCAACCTGCCAATGTCCTTGCATCCAATTTTGCAATTGGGCATCAAGAATTGCTCGATGATGTTGAATCGGTTCATTTTGCATCGAGATAATCAGATCGCGTAATCTCGACTTCTTGAATTTTTTTCCTTTCTCGCCACCGAATTGATCGGCGTAACCATCCGTAAATACATACAACCGATCTCCCGGCTCAACTTTAATTTGATGTTCGTTAAACTTTCCGCTGTTTTCATCATCGCTATAACCCACAGCAATTGAGTCGGCATTGTACTCGTGCAATTCACCGCGACGCAACAACCATAACGGATTATGTGCACCGGAAAAATAGACTTGTTGTGCTTTTTTATTCCAGGCACACAACGCGATATCCATACCATCCCGCACACGCGATTCGTCTTCACGCTGACGCAATGTTTGCGACAAACGCTGGTTCACATCATTTAAAATCAAATGCGGATGAATAATCCCGTGTTCTTTGACCGCCTGACTCAACAAATTACTGCACACCAAACTCATGAAAGCGCCCGGCACACCATGCCCTGTACAGTCTACTGCTGCGAATAACACCAACTCTTCCGAAACGGCAGCCATCCAATAAAAATCGCCGCTTACAATGTCTTTGGGTTTAAACAACACAAAACCGTTTGCACCGAAATGTTGGCGAAACTCCATTTCAGGAACAATAGCATCCTGGATTCGCTTGGCATAACGAATACTATCCGTGATGTCTTTGTTCTTCAATTCAATTTGTTGATATGCCTCGTTAAGCGCTGCATTTTTCGATTCAATTTGTTCCTTCTGCTGATTCAAGCGAACATTTGCACGCTTTCGAATTAATGCACGATTCCACAGCACTACCAAAATCAAAACCAGCAATACACCACCAACAACAGCCGACCAGGTAATGATTTTCTTTTGTTGCGCCTGAGCGCGAGTTTCTGCCTCTGCTTTTTCTACATCGTAACGCGCCCGCATGTCAGCAATACTTTCCGAAAAATCCTGATCGAACAATGAATCTTTCATGGATGAATACTGACGATAGTATTCTAAGGATTTTTTATAGTCACCTTTTGAATCATAGGCTTCAGAAAGAGATTCATAAATATTAATTTCTAACTCGACAGCGCTAATGCTACGAGCTATTTCTAAAGCGCGTGCTAGGTATTCAATTCCTTTATCGAAATCTCCTTTCTCAATGTGTACGGAGCCGAGATTGGCCAGCGAAGACGCTTGACCACGTTTATCTCCGATCTGTTTGCGCAATTCCAATGCTTGAATAAAGAATTCAGAGGCGCTATCATAATTCTGCATGGAAAAATATGTCGCCCCAAGATTATTTAATACGCGAGCAACAGCCGATCGATCTCCTAACTTTTCGTTTATATCTTTTGCCTTTTGCAAAAACTCTATTGAACGATCAAAATCCTCTTTGTCTGCATAGGAATTGGACATGTTATTAAAACACG
>CALJIF010000055.1 GCA_937974275.1 uncultured Flavobacteriales bacterium | reverse complement strand
ATGATTAAGAAAGCCCGCACAGATTATAACAATATCACGGGCGACTATAACACGATGGTCCAGAAATTCCCGCGTAACATTTGGGCAGGTATCTTCGGATTCAAGACTATGCCATATTTTGAAGCCGATGCCGGTGCTGATAAAGCGCCGAAGGTGGAATTCGATTTCAAAAAATAATCGGAATGTCAGCCATTACCGATTTACTCACGGAACCGGACAAAGCACGTGTTGAGGCTGCCATTGGCGAAGCCGAATTACATACGATAGGAGAAATTCGTATTCACCTCGAGAACTGGTGTTGGAGCGATCCGTATAAACACGCGGTGGATATTTTTCGTCGTTTGGAAATGGATCGCACGGCGGAACGTTCAGGCGTTCTGATTTACATCGCTGTGAAGTCGCGCAAACTTGCAATTGTTGGTGATGAAGGCATTAATCGTGTTGTTCCGGAACATTTTTGGGCAAGTGTCGTACACGAATTGCAAGTGCATTTCGGGAAACAACACTATGCAGATGGATTGATTGCTGCGGTAAAAGCATGCGGTCAAATCTTGGCACAACATTTCCCTAAAACACCCGATAATCCTAACGAATTAAGCAATGAGATCAGTTTTGGGTAAGCGCCTTGCGTCGGGATTATTAAGTGTTGTAGCATTTTTGTTGCTCTTCTTATCTGCGAATACTGCGGATGCACGTGACAAGTACGAAGGCATTCCGGATCCTAAAAATCCACCGCGACTCGTCAATAATTTTTCGAAAGAATTCCCCGACTTTTTAAGTGGTGCAGAAGAACAAAAGTTAGAGGAGAAACTGGTTGCTTTTAATCGAGAGACTTCAAATCAAATTACCATTGTTATCGTGGATGATTTGGCCGGTTATCCGGCATGGGAATTTGCAACCTACATCGGAGAAAAATGGGGCGTTGGAACCGGCAAATACGATAACGGAGTTGTCATTTTAATTAAACCCACGGGAGGTGAAGGACAACGCGATATGTTTATTGCTGTGGGTGACGGACTTCATCCGAAAATAAATGCGACAAGGAATAGCCATTTAATTAACGACATATTAAAGCCTGAATTTTCGGATGGTAATTTTTATCAGGGGCTTGATCGTGTTACCACCGCTATTATGGAAATGGCGAAGGATCAGTTTGATGATGCTGCAGCCGCTCCCAAGAAAAGTAAATTAAGCTTTCGGAAATTATTGCCTTTCATTGTCATTGTTATTATTCTCTTGTTTTTATTCTCTCGCGGTGGCGGCGGCGGCGGTGCTACAATGGGGCGCGGACGCGGTTATTACGGTGGCGGTTTTGGTCGCGGTGGATTTGGTGGTGGCTTCGGCGGCGGCGGTGGTGGCGGTTTCGGCGGATTTGGTGGCGGTGGTTTCAGCGGCGGTGGTGCCGGAGGGAAATGGTAAACGGTTATGCTTAAACGCGACTACATTCAACGATTAATTGAAGAATATGCGCATACCATTGCGAAAGCTATGGGTTTAAAAGCGCAGGAACGTAATCAGGAAGCGTTGGAGCTGGTACGACGCGGTTATCACGACTATTTGCAATTAGATGCTGATGTTATCGACGGGTTGAACGCAACGCAGTTGATAGAAATCATGCAGCAGCGCGAAGTTTTTACCTATGGTCAATTGGAAATCATTGCTTCCGCTTTAAAAACAGAAGGTGAACTCTTGTTGGAAGTTGATCCGGTCAGGTCGCGCTCCAAGTTGCAGGTGGCGCTGGATTTGTTCCTTTGGATTGAACAACACGATACCGCCAATTTTTCTTTTCACCGTAAGGCATTGGTGAGTTCTTTGCAAAGCGCTCTCAGCGCTTAGTTGTTACACGTCTTTGAACTTTTGAAAGCGCCCGAAAGTCCCTATCTTCGGGCATCCATTAACTATATTATATGACGAACAAAAACCCGCTTTTCTCGCTTCTCGTAGTTTTCTCGTTAATCACCCACATAGGTTTCGCGCAGCAGGCCGTTCAGGATCCTGAACTGATCGATGCAAGAGACGTACTCTTACAAGGTGATATCTTCCAGTATCAAGGCCGTTACAGCAAGGCTATTCCGCTGTACAAAAAAATCAGTCGTAACGATTCCTTGTATTATCGTGCGCAGTTCGAAATGGCCAAGTGTTATTTGAACGAGAAAGAAGACAGCATGTGTTGGGTAGTTGCTGTGCGTGGCACGGAGTTAAAATCACGTATAGATGCGGATTTTTATAATATCGGTGGCATTGCATTAAAAGAAATGAAGAAGTATGATGCGGCTATTGAACTGCTGGATAAAGGTATCAGCATGTATCCGTACATGTACTTGTTGCATTACAACAAAGGCCTGGTGTATTACAACATGAAAAAATATGCCGAAGCACAAAAAGCATTTCAAAGTGCTATTACTGTTAATCCGTATCATGCCTCCAGCCATTTTATGTTGGGTAAATCGGCGATAGAGCAGGGAAGAGTAATTCCGGCAATTTTGTCTTTCGAGTTTTATTTGTTGGTGGATCCGACTTCCGACCGTGCATTGAAAGTGGTAACTCAATTGGAAGACATCATGGGTGGAAATTACGATGTGGATCCTGATGTAGAAGTAGAACGCAGTGAAAGCGGAGATGGTTGTTTTGATGATATTCTTCAGGTTATTGAATCAAAAGCAGCGTTGTCGGAAACATATCAGAATAAGACAAAGATTAATCTGAAAATGGTGAAGCAACGTCAGATGTTATTTGAAAAATTAAAATATCAGGAAGGAACCAATAACTGGTGGATGGATTATTACGTTCCCTTTTTTGTAGATATTCAAAAAAATAATCATTGGGTTTCTTATGCACATTACACGTTAATGGGTATACAGAACGAATCGGTGCGTAAAGGAGTAAAAAAGAATAAGAAGAAGATTACCGCATTTGCTAAATGGGCAGGTAAAGAAATTGTAGAGCGCACGAAACATCCGGCATACGAAGAGTTAAAAGATAAAACCGGTAAGCGCGATATTTTTTATTATGAGAATAATATCGTTGGTGGTGTTGGTCATCAGGATGATAAAGGAGAACCTGTTGGTGAGTGGATCTATTTCCACAGCAGAAGCGGACATGTGAAAGGCAAAGGAAATTTCAATGCCATGAATAAACGTGATGGGGAATGGATTTGGTATCACGACAACGGACAAATTCAGGAGAAGGAAAATTATAAGAACGGATTACGTGAAGGTGAATTTATTTCCTATTACGATAATGGAAATATTCAAACTAAAGGCAGTTACGTGAATGATAAGCTGGACGGGCCTTACGAGAAGTATTCGCTATCCGGAATTATGACGGAGAAGGGTAGTTTTAAAGCCGATAAAGCCGACGGACAAATTGTGTTGTATCACGTCAATGGAAAAGTAAGTGTAGATGGTTCTTATAAGATGGGCAAGATTGATGGGCCGTTGAAGCAGTACGATAAGTTTGGTGTGCTGCGTCGTGAAATCATGTTTGTGGGCGATAAACGAAACGGTGCGTACAAAGAATTCGACCACAATAATAAGTTGATTACTGAAGGTGAATACCGCAATGGTGACGAGTTCGGTAAATGGAAATATTACTACAACGATGGAAGCAACCGCATGGAAGGTAGTTTTGCTTCAGGAGGCAAGAAAGAAGGTTTATGGAAAGAGTTTTATAAGAATGGAACTGTCGCGCAAGAAACCAATTACAAGGCAGGAAATCTTGAAGGTTTACAAATCACATACACCAAGAGCGGTAAGAAAGTAAGTGAACGTAAATATAAAGCTGATGCATTGGTGGCAGTTACCTTCTGGAATGAAGCCGGAAAAGAGTTGGGTAAGTTTGACATTGTCGGACGCACAACAGTTACTGAATATTACGAAAACGGTAATCGTGCTGCAGAAGGTGATTACGTAAACGGGAAAAAATCGGGCGAGTGGAATACGTATCATCCTATCAGCGGATGGCGAATTACTAAAGAGGAATTTTACCAAGGAGAACTGGATGGTACACGTAAAGAGTATTATCCGAATGGCAAAGTTCGTAGTCAGTTGAATTTTAAAAATGGTTCTCGTCGTGGTTTGTTGAAATCGTTTTATATCAATGGCATTTTGGAAACTGAAGGTTGGTTAATTGGTGATGAACGCGAAGGAAACTGGTATTCGTATAACGAACGTGGCATCATGACTTCACACAACTATTATGTAGAAGACGAACAAGTGGGTTACCAGGTTGGATTTGATCATCGTGGTCGTAAGCGCGAAGAAGTAGAAGTAAAGCAAGGCATGGTATGGTCGCGTACCGAATTTGATACAACAGGTCAGGTGCGCGTAAAATGGGTTTCCGATAAAGGAACAGGCACCTTCATTGCGAAGCATACTTCAGGAACAGATGAAATGCGATTTAATTACGAAAAAGGGTATCTGCAAGGTTCCTTGTATCGCGGAACATATTACGGCAAACCTACATTAGAAACTCAATTTGAATACGGCGAGCAGAAAGGTTTGCGAAAAGAGTATTATGCCATGAGCGGTAATTTGTATTTCGAGTCGAATTACGAACGCGGCGTAAAACACGGCAACAGCAAAGGTTATTATGATAACGGCAATTTACGCTGGGATGAAAATTACGATTACGGCGATCAGGAAGGAATGCAGAAGTATTATCATGATAATGGAATGATTGCACGTGAATTACCTTACGAAGAAGATGATATCAACGGAGAAGCGCGTTACTACAACCTTGCCGGCAAATTGGCGTATATCCGTTATTACCGCGACGGTTATTTAACCGACATCGCACCGGTTGATGCGGAAGGTAAAGCAGGAGCAAAGATTAGTTTGGAACAAGAAGATGTCACCATTCGCATTGTACTTCCGGATAGTTCCAAGTTTGTTGAAGGTGCGTTTAAAAACGGAAGACAACACGGGAAGTGGATTACCTATTATCCTGACGGAAAAATTTACAAAGAAGAGAACTATGTATATGGTGATCTGGAAGGTGAAGTAAAATGGTATCATCCGAACGGACAATTGTGGAAGCAGTTGAACTATTATGCTGACCGTTTGGAAGGCGAACAGAAATTTTTTAATGCGGACGGCACTCCGGAGCATACTGAATATTGGTTGTTGGACGACGCGTTCGGAACATGGACGTACTACGAAAAAGGTGCGCCCGTAAAGACGCTGAAGATGTACGACGATAAAGTGATCGAAGAAAAAAAGTTAAAATAAATTATGGTGAAGTTTGGTAAGTGGATTGGCGGTGGCTTAGGCTGGGTGCTGGGTGGACCCATCGGCGCCCTGGCCGGATTCGCGTTAGGAAGTTTACTGGATAATGCGGAAGTAACCGTTTCCACCGGCGGTCCCGAGCCCGGATACAATCCACAAACGGCTCGCGGCGATTTTGCAGTCAGCTTATTGGTGCTTACATCAGCCATCATGAAGGCTGACGGCAAAGTCGTGAAGTCGGAATTGGATTATGTAAAACGCTTTCTGGTCAATCAGTTTGGTGAAGCACAAGCGGCCAAGTTGTTGCCGGTGTTGAAAGAGCTGATGGATCGTGATGTGCCATTGCGCGACGTGTGTATGCAAATACGCCAATACATGCCCGAAGCACAGCGTTTGCAATTGATGCATTATTTATTCGGCATCGCCAATGCCGACGGTATGCTGCACGCCAGCGAGTTGCAATTGTTGGAAGAAATGGCAGGCTACATGGGTATTTCCAATGCCGATTATGCTTCCGTAAAAGCCATGTATTACCGAGATGTGGACGGCGATTACAAAATTCTTGAAGTAAGTGCGAACGCCACGGAGGAAGAAATCAAAAAAGCGTATCGTCGCATGGCGGTGAAATACCATCCCGACAAAGTTGCGGATTTGGGTGAAGAGGCCCAGCGTGCCGCCAAAGAAGAATTTCAGAAAGTGCAGGAAGCTTACGAGAACATCAAGAAACAACGGGGCATTAAATAGTCCCGTTATTTCATATATACATCAATCGATTCGATCTGTAACGGATCGAGAATGCTCACCGCAGCACGATTCAATTCCTGCAACCATTCGTCCAGGCGCGAGTTCGGTACAAAGTGAACACCGGATTCGAAAGAAGAAGGATCGTTGATGTTATTGAGTAATAAACCGGTAGTTTGTGAGCCGTCTTTCAGCGTAATTTTTGCCGGCTCCGGAGAAATCATATTCATCGTTTTTTCATTTTATTTCCCTCAAAGATGCGGCAGCAATATTAAGCGGGTGTTATGGGAGTATCATCTCACCACTAAGATTTATATAACAACAAAAGGAGGTCAATGACCTCCTTTCGCCCAAACCACTCCCACCACACGGGTGATGAAGTTTACCCCTGAGCAGTCTCTTTGCGTTGACTGCACCTATAAGACAACCCGCACACGCAATTGTTTAATCGTGGGAATAAAAAAAGTGTTAAAATTTCTTTTGTGGAATGTTTTACTCTTTTAAAGTTGATTTTGTTCATCAAAACCGCGGTTTTACACTTTTAAACGCACACTGATGATGAAGTTTCTCCCGGGTGCACTGATACCCGATCCATACGGACGATACAACACATCAAAGATGTTCTCTACGCCGCCGTGTATGGAAAGGTATTTGTTCCAGTAATAACCTGCCTTAAAATTGACCGTGTACCAACCCGGCGTGTAAGGCAATCCGTTAGCGTCTTTCAGGTAAGTCACGCTTTCTACGCGTTCCGATAATGCAAAATCTTCGTAACGCATGCCTACATTAAATTGGGAATTCAGGTCCAGCATCCAGGCTTTGCGCTCGTAACGGAAATGCACCGCACCGAATGATGGTGTAATGTGCGTGGGCGGATAAAATCCTGCGCTATCGGTGTTGAACTCTTGTCCCGCGATGTAGTTAAACGTAGAACGGATCGAAAAGCCTTTACCCAACGAGAAATCCAAACCAATTTGTGCACCATAAATTTGTGCGTAACTGATGTTTTGGATCGCAAAAATTTGACTCATCACACCGTCATATAACATACTGTCGGCGCCGTTCACTTGAAAACCTCTTCGCGCCAATGCATTATCGAGGTACGTGTAATACGCTGCGAATTCCATTTTCATCCATTGCCCGAATATTTTCGTGAAGCCCAACTCGGCATTGTATGCGTATTCAGGTTTTAAATCGGGATTGGGAACCACAAGTGTTCCGGGCTGTGAGTCGAATACTTTTCCGATGTCATCAATATTCGGTGCACGAAAACCGGTAGAAACGTTGGCGTACCATTCGAAATTTTCGGAATGTGCATGCACCCAACCTAAACTTCCGTTTAATGAACCATTGCTTAACGTTGATGATACATACGGATAAGGGAACAACGTCGTATCGAAACGCGTCTGAATAATGTTGTGGCTGTAACGCATGCCCCAGTTGATGTGATTTTTTTCATTCACACGATAACGCAAGTTGTGATACACACCAACCGATTGCCACGTTGATCCATTCGGATAGCGGGTGTTGATGGGTGGATCAATAACGCCCGTTTCGATATGTTCACGATACGCTTCGGAGTTAACACGGTTAAACACATATTCCGCACCGTAATACGAAGACAAACGTTCGCTCCACTTTTTGTCCAAGTCGAGATTAACGGAATAGATAGTAACGTTCTCCGTTTGGTGACGCAACTTTTTATTTCCGAAACGACGATCGTGACGACTCTCTTGATACGCCTGTTGCGCAATAATAAGTCGGGCGTGATCGTAAAAGCGGTTGGCGCCGGCATGCGTAATACTTACGCGGTTCATCATCCACTTTTGCGGACCGTAATACCATTGTGCAAAATCCAGAACACCATTGTTGTTATTATCAGCAATTAATCGATCGTAACGTGGCGCGTTTGATGTTTGTGAATAGTGAAACGCATAATCGAACAACCAATTGGAGTCGGGACGGAAAGCAATTTTTTGCACCACATTGTATTGGCTGTAGCCGCTGTTTACTTGTAAGGAGGGATCGTTATTCACGACCATAGAATCGGTGAAGCCGAATGTTTGCTGATAAAAAGGACGCAAATAAAACGTGTCGCCTTTGCTGCCTGCGCGCAAGTCATCGTAATCGGAATAGGTGAATCCGGTAACGAACGCCCATTTTTTAAAACCCGCAACAAAATCAACATGTCCGGTTTTTTCATTGTTGGCAGAAGAGTAACGCGTCATGGCATTAGCAGAAAAATAATTACCGCTATCCGTTGCGAATTTTGCAGCGAGCGTTTGAAAATCCATTACTCCGCCAATCGCATCGCTACCATACATTACAGCACCCGGACCAAAAAGAACTTCTGCGCTTTCCAAACCTCCTGCATCCAGTGAGATGATATTTTGCACATTGCCGCCACGGAAAATCGCATTATTCATACGAACACCGTCCACAACAATCATTACACGATTTGTTGCAAAGCCTCGTATCATTGGCGATCCGCCGGCCATCTGACTTTTTTGGATGTACACATAACCGGATGAACCTACAAGATCAGCTGCGGTTTGCGGGTTTTGAAGTTGCGCTTCCCGCATACTTATTTTCTCGATTTTGTTCGGCACTTCCTGCTTTTCGTTTTCCCAGCGGTTCGCAGAAATTACAACTTCACCTTTGGAAATAACTGTAGGTTGCAATTCGATAACTCGCGAAACAGACCACACGCTGCGAGCAACTGTCATTTCCTGATAACCGTATTGACGAAAGCGCAACGTATCGTCATTTTTAAACAGACTTAAGTCTGCAAAACCTTTATTGTTCGTAGTTATATTTTGCTTGGTTGCGTTATATATGACCACTCCGGGAATCGCTTGGCGCGTGGTGCGATCGATCACTTGAATAGTTTGCCCATGCAATGTGGATAACGCCATCCACATTACGAGAAGCAATGCTTTTAATTTCATGATAAATAAAGTTTAGTTAGTAGTACGTTGCTACATCAAATGATGTACGATAAAAACGACGGACACTAAACTTGTGGTGGTTTACCTGCTGAAGTTAGAAACGAGTTGTACTTATGTTGAGGCACATCTTCAAATACAACAACACTTTCATTAACCGGAAGCAACACATTAACTGGTGCAGCGACATTACATTTGTCAAGTTGCAATAGTTTGGAAACTGTTTTCGCATCGGAGTTATGTTGTTCCGTCCAATCTTTCAATCGTTTTTTCAGTACCATTTCGTTGCTGTCGGAAATGCATCGGATTTTGTACACGTCGTTCTCTTTTGAGATGGAGATGATATCATACAGGTGATGATCCCAAGTAAATTCTTTGTGGTTCACTCTGACAAAACGGCTGCCCGGGTTTTCAAATTCATTTTTCGGAATTTCAACTTCCTGCGCGAGTTCTTGTTTAATCTGTTGTTTCAAAGCACTCATAGCTGCTTTGTGCTGTTCTAACTCAATCCAAGCGACAACACCTTTCAGGGCAGCACCCCAAAAGATGATGGAAACTAAAAGCAGACTAACGACAGATCGCAGCATCAACACAAATATACGCCGAAACAGCTCGTATGACATAAGGGCAGGATTTTCGTATGGCACGGGTATTGACTTTTATCTGCCATGAACAAAATACGTGTGTGGTTTTCCGAATTATTGCCCTTCACTTTTGTGACGGTGATGTGGTTGATGCACCTGTATTTGGGTTTCGCGCAAGAAGACGGTCTATCGTTGGCAATGCATCCGCGAAGTGTGACGGGTTTGTGGGGCATTATTTTTTCGCCTTTTTTACACGGTGATTTTGTTCATCTGTTAAATAACACTATTCCGCTGTTAGTACTCGGTTTTTTATTGACGTCGATGTATGGTCCTGTTTCCAGACGCGTATTTATCGGTGTTTATATTATTCACGGAATTCTGTTGTGGTTTTTTGCGCGCGATTCCTACCATATTGGTGCAAGCGGAGTGGTTTATGGATTAGCGGCGTTCTTGTTCTTGAGCGGCATTATCCGAAGGCATCCGCGATTAATGGTAATTACCTTGTTGGTTGTTTTTTTATACGGCACGATGGTTTGGGGCGTAATGCCGTTTGATCCGAAAATTTCCTGGGAGGCGCATTTGTACGGTGCATTAACGGGTCTAATGCTTGCTGTTGTTTTCAGAAAGGAAGGACCACAACGACCGCAGGAAATTATAGAAGAGGAAGATGATACCGACACGCCATTAACCGAAGAAGAACTGCAGTTACTCTCACCCGAACAACAAGATGCATTACTGCGCAATAAGGAGTCCGCTCCCGAAACCACACAGCAGCCCGTTATTCGTGTGTTGTACGATTACACCGAAAAGAAGCCCGATGCCGACGACCGTTCGTAGAGATACGGTAACTTAGCGGCAATGAATTTATTATCAGTTGAGAATTTGAGTAAGACGTACGGCGAACGCGTACTCTTCCAACATATTTCCTTTGGTCTGGAGCAAGGCGATAAAGTGGCGTTGGTAGCGCGAAACGGTTCCGGAAAAACAACATTATTTAATATACTGGCCGGGAAAGAACAGCCCGACTCGGGGCAAGTGACATACCGTCGCGACATGCGTGTTGGGTTTTTGGAGCAGGATCCGGTTTTACCTCAAGGTATTTCGATTGTGGAAGCGGTGTTGCGCTCTGCCGGTAAAGTAGCGCAAATCGTTAACGAGTATGAACAGGCTTTAACGGCTAATGATGAAAATCGTTTAGCACGTGCTACCGCCAATATGGATTTGGAAAATGCCTGGAATTTTGAAGCATCGGTAAAAACGCTGTTAGGACGATTAGGTTTCGACAACATGTTACAACAGACCGAAACGTTGTCGGGTGGACAGATCAAACGTGTGGCGTTGGCGAAAGTGGTGCTGGAACGTCCGGAGTTGCTAATCATGGATGAGCCGACGAACCATTTGGATTTAGACATGATCGAGTGGCTCGAAAACTTTTTGAGCGGAGAAGACATTACGTTGTTGCTGGTTACACACGATCGGTATTTTCTCGATAGTGTTTGTAATGCGATTCTGGAAATTGATCAACAAAAAGTATTTCGATACGACGGAGACTTTGAATATTACTTAAACAAGAAATCGGAACGCGAGGATTTGCAGCAAAGTGAATTGGAGAAGGCTAAGAATTTATACCGTCGCGAATTGGAGTGGGTGAGAAAAATGCCCCGAGCACGCGGTACAAAAGCGAAAGCACGTAAAGATGCATTTGAAGATGTTGCTCAAAAAGCGCAAGGTCGTAAGAAAGAAGAAGCTTTACAGCTGCAGGTGAAGATGGCGCGCCTGGGTGGTAAGATTTTGGAGTTGGTGAAGCTGCGAAAAAAATTTGGAGAGAAAATTATTCTCGACGGATTTGATTACACATTTGTCAAGGGAGAGAAAATCGGAATTGTAGGTAAAAACGGAACAGGGAAATCTACATTTCTCAATATCATTTTAGGCAACGAACCTGCTGACAGCGGTAAAATTCAAACCGGAGAAACAGTAGTGTACGGTTACTATTCTCAGCACGGAATGAAGCTGGAAGAAGACAAACGCGTGATTGAAGTAGTAAAGGATATTGCCGAATATTTTCCTTTGGCGGATGGATCAAAGTTGTCTGCATCACAAATGTTGCAACGATTTTTATTCGAACCGGCGCGACAGTTTAATTTCGTTTCAACATTAAGCGGAGGAGAAAAACGTCGATTATTTCTGTTGACGATTTTGATGAAGAATCCCAACTTCCTGATTCTGGATGAACCAACAAATGACCTTGATTTATTGACGTTAAGTGTGCTCGAAGATTTTTTAAGTGATTTTCCGGGATGCGTCATCATTGTTTCACACGATCGTTATTTCATGGATCGGTTAGTGGATCATCTTTTTGTATTTGACGGACAAGGCGTCATTCGTGACTTCCCGGGTAACTATACACAGTGGAGAAATTCTGAACGATCCAAACCTGCGAAAGTGGAAGAATCGAAACCATTGCTTGAAGCTACTGCAATGCCGACACCCCAAACGACAGATACTACTGCCAAAAAGAAAATTTCATTCAAGGATAAGTTTGAGTTTGAACAGTTGGATAAGGAAATTCCGAAATTGGAAGCGGAGAAAAAGCAGTTGGAACAAGCTATGGCCACCGAGTCTGACCACGGTAAACTGAATGATTTGGCGCAACGTTTCTCTGTCGTAGAAAAGGAACTTGATACGAAGTCGATGCGTTGGATGGAACTATCTGAATTGATGAGCTAAGCAATTATGGATAAGTTGAAGTTACATCGTACTGTAATACAACAATTGCAAGATTCGTTGCATGGGTTACAGCAACACATGCAACAATTGATTGAAGATGCCGCTAACGATTCTAAAAGTTCTGTTGGCGACAAACATGAAACCACGCGTGCACAGGTACATTTGGAGCAGGAGAAGTTGAGTCAGGCGATCAGCAACATTGAACAGCAGTTACAAGTAATGGAGCGCCTTTCGGTTGAAACCTCGGATATCGTTCGTTCCGGTAGCGTTGTTGAAACATCTATAGGTTGGTTTTATATAGCTGTACCAAATCTTATTATAGATTTCGAAGGAAATAAACTACGGTGCATCAGTTCCGGGTCGCCGTTGGGAAAGTTGCTCATGCAGAAACAGACATCAGAACGAGTAGTGATGAATGGATCTGACATAATCATACGCGGTATATGGTAATTTTTTTGCGACAACGGTATGCCGGAGTTTTGAACAAACAGTTAAGTTTCGTTCTAATGGTGCTGTTGGTTGTGTTTTTTTCTTTGGAGTTGGGCGCGCAAAATCCATCGTATCGGAAATACAATGCGGATAATGGTTTTCCGGGAAATACGGTTTACAACATATTTCAAAACGGAGATGGTTATTTATATGGCGGAACTGATTTTGGTATAACAAGATTTAACGGAATTACAGCTACTTCTTTTGATGCAAAGGGTGCACGTTCGAAAGCCGCAACCGGATTTACGATTGCACCGAACAATGTAGTGTACGGTATTAATTTTTCCGGGGAATTGTTGCGATGGGATTCTACGTTAACAGTTATTCCTACACCACACACTTTTGCTTCTCAAGTGGCTTGCGACTCATTAGGTCGTGTTTGGGTTGCAGGTGATAACGGATTGTATGTGTTATACCCGGGGGCAACAAAAGTAGTGGAAGTTCCTGCTATTTCCGAAGCACTAAAAAAGGACATCGGTTTATTCACCGGAACACCCATTATTACCCGGGATACCATTGTGTGGTTTGCCGGCGTGAATTATGTCTATAGATGGGATGGGAAAACTGTGCAGCGCTATGGAGGAGACTTTTACCAACGATCGCCGGTTAGTGCTGTCAGCTACATGTTGTTCGAATCGCGCGGTGAATGGTATATGATGCATAAGTTTTCTCAGTTGATCATGCGATTGAATCGCGAAAAGTTCGAGAACATTGAGATACCGGGATTGTCCATGCTGCCTGAAGGTACTAAGCTTACTAATCTGGTAATGTTAAATGATTATTGGTGGATTTGCACTTATAACGGTGTGGTTCGTTATCATCCACAAACCGGTGAAGCTACACACTGGTTTAAAGACAAAGTGATTACCGATGTTCATTACGATCAGGAAGGGAATTACTGGTTTTCAACTTTGTACGAAGGTTTGTTACGTTGCAGTAACACAGCTATTAAACATTGGAAACTAAGCGATGACGCGCATTTTACGATGTGCACATCGAACGGTATAACATGTCTCGCTTCTAAACAGAACGGAGATGTACTGCTTTTCGATTCAACCGGAGCGAGTACTCCCATAGTGCGAGAGCAAAATTCGGATATTCAATTTATGGGTTGGAATTCATTTGAACGTCAGTATGAAATTGCATCCAACGGTTTTTTATACCGGATTGTAGGTAATAAAACAGAGCTAATTCACGGTAAGTTTAGTTCGTTGCGTTACATTTTATTCCGGGAATCGGAAGCCATTTATTGTTCCCGATCCGGAACATATAGAGTGGCCTCTTCAGATCATCCTGACGTGATAGATAAATTATCAGACACGCCATCTCGTGTGGCTGCTTTTGAAAGCGACGGCAAAACTTTGGCTGTTGCAACAAATTCCGGTTTGACACTGTACGCGCGAAACGGCAATGGCTATAGACGAGTAAAAACATATTTTACTGATTCTGTCATATATACATTATGTCAAGGTTTTTCACCCGGTGAATGGTTATTCTCCACTGCCGGTGGAATTGTCTATCGTATAAATCAGAGCGAAACCCCTCAAGTGTTTTACAGATCAGCATCAGGACAATTTCCAAAACAATTGGTGAACAGCGGGAATCGTATTTGGATGACCACAAGTTCAGGCTTGTTGTTTTTTAATCCGAATGAAAATCAACCTCAGAGATTAGACAGAAACGATGGATTGATTTCGAATAATGTGGAATATCTGTTTACCGACAAATCCAATGTGTACATCAGTACTTCGGCCGGAATAAATTGGTTTCCTGTTACTGTTCATCCCAAGCGAAAATTACCGAGATTATTACTTCGTGAAATAAACGTGAGTGGTGAAGTGATGCGTTTACCTAGTGGCGATATTATTGAACTTCCATTCAACGGAAATTTATCCTTATCGGCAGATGTTGTGGGATTCAGCTCTGAGGAAGGTTATAACGTCGGTTATCGGTTTACATCAAATGGTGACGAATGGACGTTTGTAACGTTGATTGATGGAGTGCTGAATTTTTCCGGGTTTCCACCGGGAGAATGGGCATTGCAAGTAATTGTTCGTGATGCGGCAGGAAATGTTACACCGATACATACTGTCGGAACATTTCGCGTGATACCTCCCTTTTGGCAACGCTGGTGGTTTTATGTCATCATGATCATTGTGGTGATTATTTTCGTTACCTCCGTGTTTGCAATTTATATTAAGCGCTTGCGAGCAAAACAACTTTCCGATCTGAAGCAATTACGATTAGTCAATGAAGCCCGATTGTCGCAACAAACAGCACTCACGGCACAAATGAATCCGCATTTTATTTTTAATGTTTTGAATTCGATTAAAGGATTCATTTATGAAAATGATAAGAAGCAAGCATCGTTGTACCTCGATCGATTTTCAGATTTGGTGAGAAGAGTATTGCATATGAGCGGAATTCCTATGGTAAAATTGGAACAAGAGTTGGAATTAGTGAAATTGTATTTCGAATTAGAAGCGTTACAATTTGATTCGGAACCAACACTTGAAATTATTGCAGATGATCCCGAAATATTGGATCTGAGAATTCCTTCGTTGTTAATTCAACCTTATGTGGAGAATGCACTTAAACATGGCTTGCGACATAAGACAGGAAGCAAGTTGTTGACTATCGGATTACACTTTGATGAGCAAGAACAGGTGTTAACGGTAAAAATCAGCGATAATGGTGTTGGTAGGAATGCTGCAGCTGCAATTAATGAGGACCGCAATAAAAAGCACAGCTCCTTTGCTACAGGTGCTACCGAACGTCGCATTCGTTTATTAAATTCACAACGTAAAGGAATTGTCGGTGTGGTTTATGTGGACCTCTTAGATGATAACGGAAATCCTGCCGGCACAACAGTTGAATTGAGAATTGATGCGAAGAACTATGACTGAACTGAAATCCATTATTATAGATGATTCCGGACAAGCACGTAAATTACTGCGACTGATGTTAAAGGATTTGAGTAATCAGTTGATTGTCGCTGGTGAGGCAGAGAATGTTGCTAATGGAATTTCTCTAATTGCAGAAGTAAATCCGGATGTCATATTCTTAGATATTGAAATGCCCGGAAAGTCAGGAATTCAGTTGGCAGAAGAATTATTCAAGTCGGGATCTAATGCCCAAATTGTTTTCACTACAGCGTATAATGAATATGCAGTTGATGCGTTTCGATTATCGGCGGTAGATTATTTATTGAAGCCTATTCAGGAATCGCATGTGAAAGAAGCTATCGAAAAAGTTCTTCGAAACAGCGAAGCAGACCGCGGACGAGAACGCATCGCGGGATTTCTTGCAAACATTCAAGCGGATGAACCTACTTACATTGCAGTTCCTGTATTTAACGGTTACGAGAATATTGAATTGTCTCGATTAACCTACATTGAAGCAGATGGTTCTTACACACATGTCTATCTGGATGGTAAAAAACACATTACCATTTCCAAAAACTTAAAGTATTTCGAAAGTGTTTTAGAAAACCACAGGAATTTTGTTCGTGCGCACCGATCGTATTTGGTCAATTTACATCATGTAGTTCGATTCGATAGAAAGGGAAGAGGAACCTTAGTGTTAAATAATGGAGCCGAGCTGGATGTAGCACGTGACAGACGGGACGATATTTTGTCGCGCATGAAGTCGGAATAGGTATAAATATTTCGCTTTACAAAGTCAACTGATCGCTTTACAAAGTCACGCGAAATCTAATACCGGACTTGAAGTAGTTTCGTAGCAAACCCTCATTCAGCTATGAAATCAACGTTTACATTTCTCTTTTTAGTTTTTGCATCTGCTTGCGCTTTGAAAGCCCAAGCTCCAACAAATGGTCTAATTGCATCGTATTCGTTTAACGCCGGAACGGCAGTTGATGAAACCGGTGATAACGATGGTGCTGTATATGGCGCTACAATTACCACCGACCGATTCGGGAACGCAAATCATGCGTATTCCTTCGATGGTATTGATGATTACATCGACTTTGGTGATTCGTCCGAGTTCAGAATGGATTCAAGTAGTTTCGCCATGTCGTTTTGGTTGTATTATACAACTCCACAGTTATCTCAAGTGTTGGGTAAACGAAGCACGAGCACTTTCGATCAGTACAATTTCTTGGTTGGAGGAGACCTTTTCGGCATTCCTGCAGTTGATACAGTAACCACATTTATTGTAGGAAGCGACTTTACTTGGCGTTCTGTAACTCCGGTAAGCTTAATGGGTGCATGGCATCATATCGTACTGAATCACGATCCGGATTCTGCAACCGAAATGTATGTGGATGGAGCTCTTTATGCAGCTTCAACATTTGTTCCAAGCTCCATGAATCTTGACGTGGCGGGTGCTTCTCTTTTAGCCGGTAAATTGGAATATGGACAAGGGCAGTATTTTAATGGTAAACTTGATGATATCAAATTTTATAATCGTTTTTTAAGTGCTGCAGGTGTGGATAGTTTATACAACGATCCGAATCCGACTACTATCGGAATGTCTGAATTCGGTGCATCGAATTTTATCGTGTTTCCGAATCCGTCAAATGAAGTTTTCAGTTGGAACATCAACTCAAATGTTGCAGTATTAGATATTAATGGTCGTGTCGTTTTAACAGCAAGTAACACTAAGTCAATTAACCTTTCCGGATTTGCGACCGGTGTTTATTTCATGAACGTTTTAGATGATAACGGAGCAATTATTGCAAGGAAGAAGCTAATCAAACAGTAACCGGATTCAATATACTTTGTGATTTAAAAGGTCGGGTATTTACCCGACTTTTTTATTGTCTTGCGACTTACAAAGTCATCTGTGCAGTTCACAAAGTCTATTAGCAAAGTCCTAATTGCAACAGTTAAGTTTGGTTAAACTTTACATTCATACATTATGCGTTTAACTCTTACTCTCTCCATTTTATTTTTCCAATGTTGTGCATTCCTATCGGCTCAAAGTTTCAGCTGGGCGCACCAGTTTTCGGGGATGAATTTTTCATCAGTGGAAGCTATTACTACCGATGCACAAGGAAACGTCTATTCAACGGGATATTTTTCCGACGTGGTTGATTTTGATCCGGGGCCCGGTGTTACTAGTTTAACATCGACAGGAGGCTATGATATTTTTGTTACTAAGATGGATTCTGTCGGAAATCTTATTTGGGCAGTATCCATGGGCGGTGCGGCATCTACGGAAAGCGGAAATGGAATTGCGGTTGATGCATCCGGTAATGTTTACGTTACGGGAGACTTTAACGGTGTCTGTGATTTTAACCCGGGTGCGGGAGTTGATAATATGACTTCAGTTGGAGGTTACGATGTTTTTGTTGTGAAACTATCCTCCGGAGGTCAATTTTTTTGGGCCAAACGATTGGGCGGAGGAAGTGTGGAGCATAGCAATGCTATTGGGGTAGATATTAATGGGCATGTTTATACTACAGGTTTTTTTTCAGGACAAATTGATTGGGATCCAAATTCAGCCGTAGTTTCAACCAGTGCACTGGGACCGCGTGATTCCTTTGTGTGGAAATTGAACAGTGCCGGTGGACTCTTATGGGGTAAAAACTTCGGCGGACCTAATTGTATTGGTCAGGGTACCGATTTGGAATTGGATCCTGCAGGAGTTGTTATGGTTATTGGCCAATTTACCAATACATGTGATTTCGACCCGAGTGCGGCTGTATCTAACCGCACTTCTTCAGGTGCATACGAAGGTTATTTATGTGCGCTGGATATTGGTGGCAATTATCTTAATGCGCTCACATTTGGTGGTACAGGAAATGATTATCTGGAGGATTTACAATTCGAGGCTGATGGCACGATGTACATCGCAGGTTTTTTTGAGAATACTGCTGATTTTGATCCGGGCCCCGGCGTCTACAACTTAACCTCTGCAGGATGGCAGGATGCGGTTATTATTAAGTTGAATCCGTTCGGGTCTTTCGCATGGGCGAGAAGTTTCGGAAATACAGGAGTAGATTATGGAATGTGTGTTGATGTTGATGCAGCAGGCAATGTATATGTAGGAGGAAAGTTTGATTTAACAGTGGATTTCGATCCGGGTGCGGGTGTGAGCAATTTGACCTCGGCAGGTGTGTATGATGCCTTTGTAAATATACTTGATTCAGCGGGTAACTACCTCGAAGCATTTCGTATAGGCGGTGCCGGCGTGGATGAGATGTTATGTTTGCATCTTGATATAACAGATGTTCTAATTTTAGGCGGCAAATTTCAGGATGGGGCTGATCTTAACCCATATAACGGCACTCATAATGTATATACAGATGATCAGGATGGATTTATAGTGCGCTTAGGTGCTTGTATTAATACTGTGGCAACGATTGTAGAAACGGCATGCGGAAGTTATTCTGCACCCGATGGAAACGTTTACACAACAGCAGGAACATATACAGCTACAATTCCGAATGTTGCAGGATGCGATAGCGTGATTACTATAAATCTGGTTAATGTAAGTCCTCCAATTGATTTGACCGTGTCGAATAATGCACCGGTTCTTTATGCTCAGCAAAGTGGAGCAATATATCAATGGATCGATTGTAGCAATAATAATGCGCCGATTCCCGGAGCGAACGGGCAATTTTACTTTGTTACGATGAACGGTAGTTACGCTGTTATCATTACACTAAACAATTGCACGGATACATCAAGTTGTATCAATGTATTCAATACAGGTATAGAATTTAATGCATCTGCCTCCAATTTTGCTATTTACCCTAACCCTGCACAAGATTTCATCAAAGTTTCATTACCTGCGCAGTCCATTGTGAGAATTACTGATGTTACCGGAAGAGTGTTGTCTACGGAAACTATTCCTCAGGATGGTATGTTGTCGGTTCAGCATTTGGAAATCGGTACTTACTTCGTAACTGAAGTTAAAACCGGACGCACCTTAAAATTGATGAAGCAGTAGTCTTTACGGTTCACAAAGTCAAATGTGCGGTTCACAAAGTCATTGTTGTTGGAACGTGTTGTAAAGGATACATTCGACTTGAGTTTGGTAATAGGGTTTTGTACAATTAAAGCGAACGTTTATCGTTTGCCAACCCCGCAAATAGATGAACGAAATGGGCAGTTTTTAAAAGCTGCCCATTTTTAGTTTATTGGAGTTGAATTCCTCATAATTGAGTGCGTTTCATTATTTGTTGGGCTGCACATTACTTTTCTTTGTGTAGACTAAATTTATTCAACATGAAACAACTCGCTACTTTCATTACGGCACTGGCTCTTTACACAGGGGCTTCTGCGCAATGTGCTTTCGATCCAACAATTACACCATCTGCACCTATTTTGTGTCCGAACGAATCGGATACACTTTGGACGCAGCAATACGACAGCTACCAATGGTATAAGAATAATGTTGCTATTCCGGGTGCAACGAATCAATTTCTGGTGGTATCTGCTGCTCAGGATGCAGGATATAATTTTTCGGTTGAAGCTACATTAAATGCCTGCACAGAAATGTCACCGCAAGTATTGGTGGACAGTTGGGTATTTGCAGGTGCAACAGTCATGACCGATGGTCCATTTACTGTGGATAGCATGGGGAATTTTATGGTTTGTGCAGGCGATACGTTGTTGCTTATTTTGATGTCGCCGTACACAGTAAATATTCAATGGTTCAATAATAACGCACCGTTGCAAGGGCAAACTAACGATACACTAATTGTTACATATACCGGAAACTACACGGTGCAAGGTTCGCCTGCAATCTGTCCGAACTACGTTGCCAACCCGGGGGTTGTTATGTCATATACATTTTACAACTGTTCTGTAGGTGAACAAGAAATTCCGAACGCATCGGATATAACCTTAAGTCCTGTGCCTGCAAATGACGTATTAATTATTCGTAATGATAATTTCACTAGCAATACACCATTTGAAGTGTATGATATGCAAGGGCGCGTGGTGCTCACCGGTGTGCTCACCGGAACAACAACAGAAATTTCGATAGGAGATCTATCATCCGGAATTTACACGCTACGTGTAAATGTTTCCGCACCGTTAAAGTGGATTAAATCCGCTAACTAAGAGTGTGGGTGTTTGTTGCCGCCTGATCGGGAAACCGATCAGGCTATTCTGTTGCCGATAATTGATTCCACCAAACGAAAAAATTGTATGGGCGCGTGTGTCCTCCATGCCATCTCATCCAGTTCACCGCCCCATTGAACAAACCAGTCGATTCGTGCACGTTTCATTTCCGTTAATACATGCGGTCGGAAGTTGATGAAGGCAATCCAACCTTCTTCAATATCCTCAAACCATTCTTCATAATAGCTGTCATCGCTGTAATGGAAGTTGAGAATATTCTCACCAATCAAAACGAACTTTTGAATTCCTTCATGAATAAGTTCATCAATGATATCGCGTTTCAACGTCATGATATCATTGTACAGCGCATCATTCCACTCGCCCAGCAATTCAATAATTGCAACACCTTCTTCGTAATTGACAAACAAGATTTTGATGTAAAGAGTAGGTGAGCCGATATCATCCCATTGTGGATGTATGTAGTAATTATAAATGGTGTTTGTGAATTCGAATTCGCTGTATTCGCGCTCAAAGAAGGGCGATCGTGGATCTTCTTCTGCCATGTATAAATGGCGCCAGTTATAATGCGGTTCCAGCGTATGCATACAACTTGATTTACTTCGAATGAAACGCGTCGATGGCCTTACGAACAGAGCCTTGCTCCGACAGCAGACGATTAGCCGCCTCATATTCAAGCCCGGTTTGTTCCATTACCATCTTTGTACCTCGATCAATCAGTTTGTTGTTGCTCAATTGCATATCCACCATTCTGTTGCCTTTCACACGCCCCAACCGGATCATCACAGTAGTAGAAATCATATTTAATATCAACTTCTGCGCTGTTCCTGATTTCATTCGGGTACTACCGGTAACATATTCAGGTCCGACATTTACTGCAATTGGAAAATGTGCCACTTGAGTAACCGCACTTCCGGGATTCATGGTGATGCAACCTGTTGTTATTCCATTTTCATTACAAGTTTTTAGCGCTTCAACAACATAAGGAGTTCTTCCTGATGCGGCGATTCCAATAACCACATCTAATTCATTAATGGAATGTTCTTGTAAATCTCTCCAACCTTGTTCAGTATCATCTTCAGCAAATTCAACTGCCTTGCGAATAGCGGCATCACCTCCCGCAATTATTCCAACCACCATTCCGTGCGGCACTCCATATGTCGGAGGACATTCACTGGCGTCTACAATTCCCAATCTTCCGCTGGTTCCCGCTCCCATGTAAAAGAGTCGTCCACCGAGTTTCATTTTTGCTGCAATTGCCTCTACCAACTTTTCAATGTCGGGAATAACTTGTGCAATGGCTTCAGGGACTTTATGGTCTTCACGGTTGATATCTTGAAGTAATTCGATTACCGATTTATTTTCAAGTTGATTGTAGTGCGATTCGGATTCAGTTATACTGCTCACAGGTATAGATTATGGTGCAGAACAAATTTCCATAATTAAATCAATAAAAAAACCGATCAGACGATCGGTTTTTTATTAAACAATCTCTTTTCCAATTCTGTCTCAAGACATTAATCAGAAGTTAATTTCTATTACACGAATTATCAATGACTAATAATCAATTTCGCAATTCCTGTTGTAACATTGTTGCCATCAATAGTGCGAACCAAATAAGTTCCATTCGACAATTGTGAAGTTGAAATGGCGTTATTCCACGAGTTGTATTGTTGTGAATGCACCAAGCGACCATTAATGTCTGTTATTTCTACAACAGTCGTATTCTGAGCTGCAGTTACATAAATGAAATCGTTGGCAGGATTCGGATAAAACTGTAATGGTGTTACCGATTGCTCAGCAATACCTACACCTTGTTGAACCGCAACCGGCATCCATGACGCACGGGTAACTGTGCCTAAATCTTGCGCAACCGTTAAATCAGCAAGAGGAAAACCTAAGCCGTTGGCCCAAAATGTGAAGTTACGCGCGCTATCAACCTGTATGAAAAACTCAGGTACCCATTGACCAAGAATGTACACATCTAATGTATCGGTTTGCGTGCGCATGACGTTCTGACGAATGCAGTTGTATGTTCCAAATGGAGTTGTTACCGAGCCCCAACCATCAACCAAAGATGATTTGTTTACCGTAGTATGAATTCGCACAGAGTCGATCACAAAACCGATGCCCGGATCGATTCCAAAGTAAAACTGCGTGTAACCTTTCGCAACATCTGTAAAAGCAGTGTTATAAGTAGCAGGGAATGTTGCTAATACTTCAGAATTATTAAATGGTAACGAAACAACACCTGAACCGAATGGGTCCACTGCTTGCCCAACAACCGCCAGTTCGTTCGGCTGATTGTTGAAATACTGGAATGCCATCCCGGAATTCATGTTAGTCGCGAAGTTGCAGTTAGAAAAATTCATACCATAAGGCGTGAACTGCGGTAATGTGAAAATCATAGAATCTGTAGTGTGCTGATTGAGCGCAGACAGATTGTACGTTTGGTTAGCTCCTGCAGCACCTTCGTTAACGACAGGCATCGTGTCTTGCGCCTGATACACTTGAGCATAAATAGGAGCGAGGTCACTTTGTGTAATTGTAATTTGTGCTGTAGCCGCACATCCAACAAGTACACCTGCAAATAGTAATGTTTGTTTCATGAGGATTGAGTTTTATATAAAATTAAAAAAGACACGCGATACAAGAATACCTTATATCGCGTGTTATATCAGATACTGCGCATGTTTAGTATAATGAAGGAAAGCGATTGGGATCAACTTCGTGCATCATTTCATAAACACATTCCACAATATCTTCAATGGATGGTTTGCTGAAATAATCTCCGTCCGAACCGTAAGCAGGACGATGCTCCTGAGCAGCCAATGTGCGCGGCTCGGAATCCAAGTGACGGAAACCGCCTTGCACTTCTACAATCTGTTGCATAATGAAAGCACTCGCACCACCGGGAACATCTTCATCCACTACCAACAAACGGTTTGTTTTCTTCACCGATTCAACGATACTATGGTGAATATCGAATGGCAACAAAGTTTGCACATCAATCACTTCAATTGAGATTCCGAGTTCGCCCAGTTGTTTAGCCGCATCCATTACCAATCGCAAAGTAGAACCGTAACTTACCACTGTAATATCAGTTCCCTCAATCATTAATTCAGGAATGCCCAATGGAGTGCAGAACTCGCCCCAGTTTTCAGGTTGTTGCTCTTTTAAACGATAACCGTTCAGCGGTTCAATAACTAATGCAGGCTCATCTGCTTTTAGTAACGTATTGTAAAAACCTGCAGCTTGAGTCATATTACGCGGAACACAAACGTTAATTCCACGAACGGAATGAATGATCATTCCCATCGGTGAACCGGAATGCCACACACCTTCTAATCGATGACCTCGTGTGCGGATAATTACCGGTGCTTTTTGGCCACCCATAGTTCTCCATTGTACAGTAGCCAAATCATCGCTCATTAATTGCAATGCGTATAGCAAGTAATCAAGGTATTGAATTTCCGCAATCGGACGCAATCCGCGCATGGCCATACCTATCGCTTGTCCCATGATGGTGGCTTCACGAATACCGGTATCAAATACGCGTATTTCTCCGTACTTCTTTTGTAATCCTTCCAATCCTTGATTTACACCACCAATGAATCCGCTGTCTTCACCAAAGATGCACACTTCAGGATACTTGCTCAGAATTGCATCAAAATTGTCGCGCAATACTTCACGTCCATCGCATTGTTGTACTTCCGTGTTGTATTGAACAGGCACAGGAGCAACTTGTAAAGCTGTTCCGCTTTGCAACAACGCACTGTAGCGGTTGTGATTGGCAATTTTATTCAAACGCAACCAATCAATGATCGCCTGACGTTCTGCAGATTTTTCATTACGTACGTAACGTAACGCCGTACGCAACGCGATTAAAATATCCTTGCGAATAGGATCCATCGCGTTAGCCAGATCACTTTTGATCTTACCGATGAATGCTCCGTTATCACTTTTTGCGGCGAGGTTTTCCAGTAATTGCAACGCCTCACGTAATTCACTCTTGATCGGTTGCAAATAAGCTTCCCATGCTGCGCGACGTTCTGTTTTAACCGTCTCTTTCGCTTGCTTTTCAATTTCATCTACCTCTTCCGGTGTCGCCAACTTAGTGGCTAAAATCCATTCTTTGAATTTCTTGACACAGTCAAAATCTAATTCCCACTGCAAACGCTCCTTGGTTTTGTAGCGTTCGTGTGAACCCGATGTAGAGTGACCTTGCGGTTGATTGACTTCTTCAACATGCACCAGAACAGGAGTGTGTTCGTCGCGACAAACTTTTGCCGCTTTCTCGTAAGTCTCTACCAAATGCGGATAATCCCAGCCTTTGGTTTTGAAGATCACGAATCCGGGCTTATCTGCCGTACGTTGAAAGCCGGCAAGCGCCTCGGAAATACTTTCTTTAGTAGTTTGATATTTTTTAGGAACGGAAATCCCGTAACCATCATCCCAAACAGATACCAACATCGGAATTTGCATTACCGAAGCAGCATTCATGGATTCCCAGAATAATCCTTCAGATGTAGAAGCATCACCAATGGTTCCAAATGCAATTTCATTTCCTTTATTAGAAAAAATGGAAAACTGTGAATCGTGTAATTGCGGATTTTGACGATAATGCTTCGATGCGAGTGCAAGTCCAACCAATCGTGGCATTTGCGAACCAGTAGGGGAAATGTCTGATGAAGAATTTTTCATTTCCATCAGATTTTTCCAACTGCCGTCCGGATTTAAACTGCGTGTTGAAAAGTGACCATTCATTTGACGACCACCGGAAGACGGTTCTGCATCTACATCAGTGTGCGCATACAATCCGGCAAACCACTCACGGATGGATAAATTACCGGTCGCGAACATGAAAGTTTGGTCACGATAATATCCGGAACGAAAATCGCCATTGCGAAAAACTTTCGCCATCGCCACTTGCGCCAATTCTTTGCCATCACCAAATATTCCAAACTTCGCTTTGCCGGTGAGCACTTCTTTTCTGCCCGTTAAACTGGCTTCACGACTTTCGTTCACAATTCGAAAATCATTCAGAACGGCAGTACGAAATTCAGCCCACTTCTCACTGCTGATTCCTGTTGGTTTTGCGGCCACGTTACTCATAAGTTGTGTGTGTTATTCTATAGTGGTTAAAAATACGCATTTTAACACTTTCGCGTTTACGGAAACGCTATAAATAAAGAAAGCCATCCGTTTCGGGATGGCTTTCTTCGTATGGAGTTAACTTTAGTGCTTCTCTTCTGTCTTAACGCTGTCGGTATGAGCAGAGTCAGCAGCAGGTTTAACAGCCACTGAATCCGTGTGTTGACCTTCCGCTTTTTTCTCTTCGGCCGGTTGACTGTGTCCGTGTCCGTCATGATTGTCGTGTCCATGCGCATCACCGTGTCCGTGAACAACAGCGTGATCGTCGTGTTTACCCCATTTGTCGGAGCCGGAAATGTTCAGAATCCAGCCTGCAAGTAATGAGAATGCTAACGCAATAACAACTAATCCGACTAATGGAAGATGCCATCCCTGAGGATAATATTGGCGGTTACCTTCAGTGTCGTGTCCGTGAGAGTCGTGCTCGTGATGTGCCATAATAGTAGCGCTTGAAATGATACGGATGCAAGTATACAGGTTTTCTGAAAAATACGAGCGTCCGGAAATGAAATTCCTACGGAAAAATAAAATGAAAAGGGCTGATTCGTAGAGATGAATCAGCCCAGTTCTGCACACCAATTGCAAGAAACAGAACCTCCCGTTAACCTGACCTGACCCTGTCGGGAGGCGCTTCTATGTGTAAGACGCAAGAATTGGTGAAATGTTACCCTGAATTTTTATTTTTTTCAAATTTTAACGATTGGCTCACACCATCAAGCCGGCTTCCGCGGAAATCAGGCGAAAAGCATCACCTTCTTCTGTAGTAAGAAATCGGAATCCATCGAAACTGAATGCGGGTGCTACATTGCAACCGCATAGCGACCATTCGCCGGCGCTTCTTGCAGCCTGATACCAATTGCGGGGAATGACATAGGAGGCTTCGTAACCTTCAGTAACCGGTCCAAGAATTATTTTATTGTAAATCAATCTGTCCGGAGAAGCAATAAATAATTCGAGCGGAGCGCCATCGTAATAATGCCAAACTTCGTCTGCATCAACAACGTGCCATCTGCTGTGTTCATTTTGACGCAATAAAAAATAAATGCCTGTGAGAACGGATCGGTCCTGACTTTCGTAATTGCAACCGGTTTCCGAGCGGTAAATTTCTTTATAAAATCCTCCTTCGGGATGCGGTAACAATTGTAAGCGGTTGATGAGATCTTGTGCGTTCATGCCAATTTTTTCTTTTTTCAAAAATGCACAAAAAAAGAAACCCGGGGCTGCGATCCCGGGTTTCATCGCACGAAACAGAACTTAAACCTAACCTGTAATAGCAGCTCTGTTTACCTATGACGCAAAGGTGAATGATAATGTTACAACCTTGCGTTACTTTTTGATGAAGTTTATTTTAAAAGGATTAACGGTCTTTGTTGGGTTCAATTGGAGGAACCGGAGGAATTGGAGGAATTGGAGCAGGATAATCTGCTGCTCGTGTTCCTTCGCGTGCTTCCAGACCTGCACAATCGATACAAGCCAGGCCACGTTCGGTCATTTTCCAGCGACGATCCGCCATGTCTTCATCGTAGGTGTTTGTGAGGTTGTCCACGTCATCCAACACTTCAGATGTATTTGGTCTCAGATGTATAACTTTATTTTTCGGAACACGTAATTCAGCAATCACGCGTTGTCCGCGCCATTTTTTCTCGCTTCCGATGGTGAAATAAGAACTTAGCAACAGCAGAGAATCCTGAGACGTCACTTGATATTTGATTTCCTTGGAACGTTGCAATGCCACACGCTCATTTTCACCACGAGCATATTGGTAAATGACCAATTCAAAACTGTCGCTGTTTGATGGAACTATCTTCAAGCCTGGATAACCGAAATAGGGTTGATTGTCCTTAAAATGTAAACCTTTCCAGCGGCGCTCCAGACGATGACGTTTATTCCAGTTACTGTCGTAGTCATCGTTCATCATTTCAGGATCAATTTGAACATCAACAATCAATGTGTCGCCATGTGGTTGATCCAGCGCTATTATTTCTTTAACTCGTGATTCTTCTTTGTAATCCGAAGCTGTTTTCGCGATGACATATCCTCCAAGTACTAAGCCCGTAACCCATAATGCCAAGGCTGTAATCCCAACAAATCGCTGACGATTTTTTATTCTGAAAATCATTTTAATTCCCCAATAAATCATCATCAAAATAGGAATGCCGAAGCTGAGTAAGAATGCGGTAACTGCCAGATGATAAACTGTAGAGTTCGGGAAGAAACTCTCAATGCCATCGCCCAATTCCACAGGACCAAATTCGTTTATCGTGAATGTGGATGTCAGTAATCCGATCAGTAAAGCAATACCAATGAAGACTAACCCGAAAGCTAATAATCGTCCCATTACTTCGAATATGTTGGCGAGGATACGTTCTGCGGTAGTACCGCTTCTTCTTACATTACCCTTAAAGTCGCGCCCGAATTGATCCGCATCTTTTCCGAAGTTTTTCATTCTGTCACCAAACGACTCAAATTCTTCTTTAATCGTTCGGTGAATATTATTCACGTCAGCTGCTTCTCCGCGCATTTCCAGTTTGTCCGCGGTGGTTTCTGCCTTAGGAATAATGATCATCAATAATAAATAGAACAGAAATCCGGTTCCGAATGCGAAGAAGATCAGCACAAATCCTAAACGAATCCAAAGCGGATCAACGTCAAAATAGTGGCCCAATCCGGAACAAACACCGCCTACTACAGCATCATCCGGGTCACGGAAAAATCGGCGTCGCGATTTGCGATTATCCGCAGTATTATAATCGCGGTTATGATTGGTCTGCTCCGTGGTTGCATCTCCGCCCATTTCCTGCGGTTCGCCCATAACGCTGATGACATGATCAACATCGCTGATGGTAACCACTTGTTTGGAAGTACCATTACGTTGCGTTAATAATTCGGCAATGCGCGATTCAATATCGGTCATGATTTCGTCACGGCCTTCTTCCTGGTTAAAACGCATACGCAGCGCTTCCAGATAATATTTCAGTTTATCAAAAGCATCTTCATCAATATGAAAAACGATGCCGCTAATATTTATTGTTAATGTCTTTTTCATGACGTGGAGATTAAGCGTTAGAATTAGTGCGTTTAGTAACCGTATTCACCGACTGAACAAGCTCGTCCCAGGTGTTTTCTAATTCCCGAAGGAACTCGGTTCCAGTTTCTGTCAGACGATAGTACTTACGAGGTGGACCGCCTGTACTTTCTTCCCAGCGATACGCCAGTAAGCCCATGTTCTTGAGTCGTGTTAACAGTGGGTACAACGTACCTTCCACAACTACCAACTGTGCCTGTTTCATGCGCTCAATAATTTCTGTCGGATAGGCATCACCGTCTGCAAGAATGGAGAGGATGCAAAATTCCAGCACGCCTTTGCGCATCTGCGCTTTAGTGTTTTCTATACTCATAGTTGAGAAGTATTAATGCTGATGTGATAATTACCGGATTGGATTACCAGTTGGTGAGTGGTCATACGAGAACCGGATAATTGAATTCCAATGACACGAAACCCACTGTTGTTATCCACCACGACAGAAACTTGTCGCTCAGAGCCGGTCCACGACCAAAGTTTTTGAGGCGACTGTTCCAAGTGCGGAGATGCAGCGGTTAATTGAAGCAGTAATAGCGATGTTGTGATCATATTTACTTGGTTTTACATTTAACCTTATGACGCAAAGATATATGCATATGTTACTACTATGCAACACAAGGTACTAAATAAATTTGCAAGTAGCTGTATTTCAGTGACTTTAATTTTTATGGGATGATTTAAATACTCATTACCTTTGCATCCAAATTAAACTAACTATGGATTTCGCAGCTCAATTTCACCACCTTTTTACCCTTGACGGACTAATTAGTTTATTGACTTTGGCCGTTTTAGAAATTGTATTGGGTATTGATAATATCATCTTCATTTCCATCATTGCTTCCCGTCTGGAACATAAAAAGGAACAGAAGAAAGCTCGTTTTACAGGACTCGTTCTGGCGTTATTGATGCGTGTTGCGTTGTTGTTTGCAATCACGTGGATTATTGGTTTGAAAGAACCGCTGATCGAGTTTTTCGATTTTCATTTCAGTGGACGTGATATCATCTTGTTAGCAGGAGGAATATTTCTGTTGGTAAAAACGACTTCTGAAATTCACCACAAGATGGAAGGTGCAGATGATACACCGGAGGAAAAGAAAGGGAAATATCCAACCATCATGAATATCGTGATGCAGATTGTATTTATTGATATCGTTTTCTCGTTCGATTCAATTCTTACCGCTGTAGGTATCGTGAATGAAGTGGTTATCATGATTGCAGCGGTGATTATCTCTATGGTAATCATGCTCATTTTTAGCGAATCGGTGAGCGAGTTCATCAATCGGAATCCGACAGTAAAAATGTTAGCGTTAGCATTCTTGTTAATGATCGGTATCTTACTCGTAATGGAATCATTCCACGTAGAAGTTCCGAAACAATACGTGTACAGTTCCATGGCATTCGCCTTCCTGGTGGAATTGTTGAACATGCGTATGCGTAAGAAAGCAGAAAAGAAGAAGGCGCAGAAGGAAGTAGAGTAGGTATTACTTGCTTAATATTTTAAATTCCACTCTGCGATTTAATTGCATGTTCGCTTCTGTGGTATTTGGTGCAATGGGTTGATCAAACCCATAACCGGCATATCGTAATCGCGTAGCAGAAATTCCTTGTCCGATGAGATAATCAACTACTGCTTTTGCGCGTGCTTCAGATAATCGTTTGTTGTATTCTGCAGTACCACGATTATCCGTATGCCCGGAAATTTCAATCGACATACTTGGATTCTGACGAAGCAGTTGCAATAAGTTGTTGAGTTCCGTAAAGGATTCAGGTCGCAATGTGGCTTTATTGTAATCGAAGAATATATTATTCAGAATTACCTTGCTGCCTACTTCTAATTTCTGAAGTTCAATTTCTTTATATACTTCTTGATATCGCGCTGTGTCGGGAATATTGAAGTTTTCGGAGTGAAACAAATAGCCTGCGCTGGTTGCTGTAATATTATAATTTTTTCCTGCCGGTAACGACACGAGGAAATTACCTGTTGCGCTATTCGCCATGACAGAGGTAATCAACTCGTTTTTTTCGTTATCGTAAATATCTATTCTGCCTCCAATCGGCTTGCGGCTGGCCGAATCCAGCAATATTCCTTTTAATAACGTCAGTCGTGGTCCTGTTTCTTTTTTCTTTTCAATAGGAGTAAAAACTACTTCGTAAATATCTTTTTCGCCTTTACCCGAACCATGACCGGATGAACTGTAATATGCTTTCGTGCCGTCTGCGCGCAATTGAAAAAAGATATCGTCACCTTTGGTGTTGATAATGTTACCCAAATTTTCAGCAGTTGTCCACATGCCTTTCACACGGTGCGATTGATACACATCGTAGCCGCCTTGTCCACCGCGCCCTTTGGAACTGAAATATAACGTTGTTCCGTCGGGATGCATAAAAACACCTTCTTCATCTTCAGGCGTGTTTATAGAAGGTCCTGCATTGATAGGCTCCGACCATTTCCCTTCCGCATTCATCGTGCTGATCCAGATGTCTCTTCCACCAAGACCGCCCGGCCTGTTACTGCAGAAGTACAAGGTTTTGCCATCAGGCGCTAGAGAAGCGGAAGATTCGTGATATGCCGAGTTAACCGGCTCAGGCAACGCAACAGGTTCGCTCCAGGTAACCCCTTCCAAGCGACTTTCCCAAATGTTTCCGTTGCCCGATTCATCGTCGCGATAGATCATCATGCGTTGCCCGTCATTGGATAATCCCAATACGACATTGTTTCTTCCGGGTGCATTGATGGGTGCAGGAGCAACTGCAGGTTCACGCCAAGACTTCGTTGAAGTATTATACGTGGACATGTAGATCATCTCCATGCTTTGTTTGTTTTTCTTTCTTTCTTTCTCTGTAAATGGCTTTCGCGAGGCAAACAACATCAAACTGCCATCTGCAGCAATGACAGGAGAATATTCGTTGAATTCAGAATTCACTTGATTGCCCAAATTGTAAATACTGATCTTCACAGAATCTTCTTGCCCTGATAAGCGAGTAACAAAAACAAACAGAAGTATTGTCGCACGAAAAATCTTCCCCATCATCACAAGTTCCTTATATCATTGATTTGCTTCCCGCCCCACCAAATGGATTTGGCAATACAAAACGCACAAACACTTCAAAACCACCGCGTAACTGACTCACAGTTTTCAATCGGGAAACATTGATGTCGTAGCTGAACCCGCAAGCGTAATTCTGGAACTCAAACATGGATGTAGCAATAATCGCGTCTTTCGCACGCAGGTATCCGCCTAACGAGAACGCCGATGCTTTTTTACGTCCTGTATATTTGGATCCTTCCGATACAATGTATTTAAAATTAACCCCCGGCGTAAACTCCGACAACGGCCCTTGACGTAAATACAAGAAGGAAGGTTCTATACACAAGTTGCTATTGCCTGTTCCAATTGAAGACCAACCGTGCACGACAACTTTCATGTGCAAGCGCTCATCACCCGATTGATAGTATGAATACTGAGGTCGATGAGGATGAAAGACTGCTGCACCTAAATTGATTTTAACACCATCATTCGCGGTCATGTATTTTTCCCCTTTGCCGTAATACCAGTTCATTCCAAAACCTAAGTCAAGAAATGTGTGGTTTTGCAATGCGCCGGGTTCTCCGCTGGCAGCAGCCGGTACATAGGTTCCCGCAATGTACTGTTCGCCCCATTGTTGTTGTCCACCGCCCACACCACGCTGAACAAATCCTGTCATGATACCCGCTGAAATTCTGTTATAGTCGTTAGGAGCAAGAATTCCGGCCACGGATAAATTTGCTTGTGTAGTGTGTAATCCCACATCACCGGCCTTGTCATTGAAAAAGTTTAGACCAACACCCAGATATGATTTTTTGTTTTTCTTTTTCAACATGGCCATATCTCCACTGAAAGCAAACGTTTTGTATGGCGTTGCGACAGATGCCCATTGGCTTTTATAATTCATGATGACACGTGTTTCAAATGGAACACCTGCTCGTGATGGATTTAATAGAACAGGAGTTTCATTGAACATGGAATGGTGAATGTCTTGTGTCTTTGCAATGGTGATAGCATGCACAGCAACAACGATGATTATATATTTTAAGTTTTTCATGATCGGTAGAGTGTTTAATTATTTAACCAATGTTACGTTACCGTGTTTCTCCACTTCTTCTCCGTTAATCAGCGTTGCTTTTAAGATATACGCAAATACCGCCGAATTAAGTTCCTTGCCTTTGAATGTTCCGTCCCAGGCTTCTCCCGGAGTTACGGATTCGAATACCGCTTGTCCCCATCGATCAAATATGATCAACTGGTAAGTTGCAAAACAGTACGGTGAATAGTAAACTTTGAATTCATCATTGTGACCATCAGCATTTGGAGAGAAGATATTCGGTACAAACAACTCCCCGCATTCCAATGTCACAAAAACAGTTACTGAATCAATAGAAGTACATCCATTAGCATCGGTAACAACTAAAGTATACGTTGTTGTTACTGTTGGTGAAGCTGTCGGATTGGCCATTATGGTGTTGTTAAGTCCTGTGCTCGGACTCCAGGAATATGTTCCGCCTCCTGTGCCGCTTAGTGTGGTTGAGTTGCCAAGGCTTATCGTAACATCGGAACCTGCATTAGCGGTTGGTCCTGTCAATACGTTTACTGTAATAGTTGCTGTATCTGTACAAGCGCCATTTGAAACGACAACTGTATATGTTGTTGTTGCGGTTGGTGAAACTGTTTCCAAAGAACTTGTTCCGCCGGTATTCCATGAATATGTTCCTCCACCTGTTGCCGTAAGAATAGTTGAAGAACCTGCACAGATGCTGGTGTCTCCTGTAATATTGGCTACAGGTGGTGCAGTTGTACTAACAGTAACAGTTGCCGTATCCACGCATCCGTTAGCATCTGTTCCGATTACCGAATACGAAGTTGTGGTTGTCGGTGTAACAGTAATAGAGGTTGAAACAGATGAATTACTCCAAACATAATTTGTTGCACCGGTTGCCGTAAGTGTTGTTGAATTTCCTGTGCAAACCAAATTGTTTCCTGTAATATTTACTTGAGGCGCAGGAAACACCGTTACCGAAAATGTTGCTGTACCTGTGCAACCATTGGCATCCGTGCCGGTAACTGTATACGTTTGAGATGTTGCAGGTGTTACCGTTTCAGTCGCAGTTGTTCCCCCGCTTGACCAAACATAACTTACAGCACCGGACGCAGTTAGTTGTACGGATGTGCCCGGACAAACAGATGCATTTGATGATGTAATATTAACAACAGGTCCCGGTGCAACGTTGATGGTGATTGTAGTCGTATCCGAACAGGATCCGTTCGCGCCAACAACCGTGTACGTTGTGGTTGAACTTGGAGTTACGGAAATGGATGAACCACTCAGGTTGCCCGGATTCCAAGTGTACGTTGATGCGCCTGAAGCTGTCAGAGTAACAGGATTTCCAACGCATGTAGTAGTGGTACTCGCTGAAGCCGTGACATTTGGTGGGCCTGTAACTGTAACGGTTACAGTTGTGGTATCTGAACATCCCGCGGTATTTGTTCCTATGACAGTGTAAGTAGTTGTCGTATTCGGATAAACCACCAACACGGAATCAGTAAGATTGCCCGGTTGCCATAAATATGTTGCGGCGCCGCTTACCCCAATGATAGCGCTATCTCCCTGACAGATGGTAGTAGGTAATGAACCAACCGTTAAGCCCGGAGCAGGGTTTACCGTAATCAATTGAGTTGTAGTGTCAGCGCAATTTGTGCCGGTAACTCCAATTACCGTGTACGTGGTAGTTGTGGATGGATTTATAGTAATTGATGATCCGGTTAAATTTCCCGGTTGCCAGGTATAAGTTGTAGCACCTGATGCCGTGAGCGTTGCCGTTGTGTTATCACAAATTGTCGAGGAGCTGGCGCTTGTGGTAACCGTTATCGGTGTACCTAAGGTTACAGTAACGCTGGCCGTGGTTGTGCAACCGTTGGCATCTGTTACAACGCAGGTGTAGTTTCCGGGACCGACATTAGAAATTGATGAATTAGTACCGCCTGTTGACCACAGATAGGAGTACGATGGACTTCCTCCTGATGGTGTAACGGATGCACTACCTGTATTCGTACAACCGGAGGATGCACTATTGCCCAACGCTGCAAGTGGAGTTGGTTGCGTGATCGTTACAATTTGCGATGTAACACACCCCGATTGGTCGGTGATGGTACACGTGTAGGTTCCGGCTCCAAGGCCACTCGCTGTGGCTGCATTACCTCCGCTAGGTGCCCACGAATAGGTATAGCCCGGGTTTCCACCGGTAACGTTAACTGTTGCACTGCCGTTCGTATTGCCGTTACAATCAACATCGTTTTGACTCTGCAGCGAAGCGGAAGGACCACTGGTTGTTGAAACTGTTGTAATCGCATTAAACGTACAACCATTTGCATCAGTAATTACACATGTGTAAGAGCCCGGTCCCAGGTTGGTTGCAGTTGCAGCTGTGCCACCGGAAGGTAACCAATTGTATGTGTACGGACCTACGCCACCGGTTGGTGTAGCCGTAGCTGTGCCCGTAGTGGCAGCACACCCCGATGGAGTAGAAGTAGCGCTACCTGACAATGCTGGAGGTTGGGTAATTGTAATGCTTTGCGTGGTTGTACAACCGTTAGCATCAGTAACGGTTACGGTATAACCGCCTGCACAAAGAGCAGAAGCTGTCGCCGCATTACCACCGCTAGGTGCCCATGAGTAGGTATATCCCGGAGTTCCACCCGCTCCTGCAGCCGTTGCAGAACCCGTACAACCACCATTACATGCCACGTTTGTAGACGTTGGAATAGATGCCGATACCGCAGACGCAGGTTGCGTTATGTTTACACTTACTGTTGTTGTTGCTGATGCTGCATCTGTTATTGTACAAGTGTAAGTTCCCGCACATAATCCGGTTGCTGTTGCGGCATTACCTCCGCTTGGTGCCCAGGAATACGTATAACCCGGTGTTCCGCCGCTTGGTGTTGCGGTGGCTGTTCCTGTGCATTGTCCGAAACAGTTGACATTAGTAGATGTCGCAGTGGCAGATAAAACTGAAGGAACATTTAAGCAATGTTGCACCGGCGTAACCGTTTGTGCCGTAATAGCAAAGGTTGCAGCAGAACCGGTAAATGGTGTAAACACAGCGTTTGTAGGAGTAGTGAACGTTACTCCAATAGTATTTAATCCCGGTGTCCAAGCAATGCCCGGACATCCACTCGGCGTTGCCGCTACTTGACCTGTTGCGTCGGTACGAATAACATTGTAGTTGAAGCCGGAAAATTGTTGATCAGTATAAGACATATAATATCCCTGATCGCTCGCTAATCCACCTTCCGGCAAGATGCCACCCAAACCGTTGATGGTTTGATAAGCTCTACCGAACATCCAATTGGTTGTTGTGCTATTAATCTTGCCAAGCACTGTGTAATAGTTCTGAGCCGGAGGGAAAAGATTAATGTTTATCCATGTACCTAACATTGAATAATTACCGTCGGAATTTTCCATCACCTCAGTAATTAAATGAATGTTAGAAATGGAACCATTTATGCGTCTGTTGAAAATAACAGAAGGCGTTCCACTACCTGTACCTGATATGGATATTACAAATGTGTGAGTATCATCAAATCCTCCTAAAAGAACATTTCCTGTTGAAAGTGTTGTAGCACAGCTGATGCCTTGTGAAGTAGTATTACCTGCTCCCCATCTTCGTATATAGGTGAGGTTTCCTGTGATTTTGTCTGTTTTAACAACGAGTGCATTGGATGGATAATCACCATTACTGCTCAGCGTTCCGCTTCCTTCAGAAGATTGGCCAACGAAAATATATCCATCGGCAGTTTCAACTACGTCATTGATATAATGTTCATCAGGATTTGCGGTAGAAATTGTCCAAACACGACTCCATTGCAAAACGCCTGCGCTATTAACTTTGAAACCCATTGCAGAAGCAGTATCAACGGTATTACCACTTACTCCGTCCCAGAAGTAATCTACACCACCGCCAACAACGAATCCTCCATCACTGGTTTCAATTACAGCGTTGCCGTATTCATTGGAAGTTCGCGAACTATTGAAATCGGGACATTGGTAACGAAATCCCCAAATGATATTTCCGGCAGCATCAAGGCGCAGTAATATTGCTCCACCGCCTGAACTCGTCGATTGACCCGTAACAATGTAACCTCCTGTGCTTACATTTTTAATGTCATTAAATGAACTCGCGAAGCCCGCCGTATAAGCATTCGACCACTGAATAGCACCTTGCGCATTCATGTTAAATACATTGCCGTAATACGGACCAATGCTGTTGTTTAAACCGGCAACCGTAAATCCTCCGGTTGGTGTTTGCACCATTCCTCCGGAAATATCGAACAGCCCTACGTTATAGCTGTAGCGAAAAGTTGGTGATTGACCTTTTGATGTTGCTGCCCACATCAGGCAGAACATGCTCAACACAAGTTTTAAAATTTTCATGGGAAAATTGGGTTTTGAGAAAATACGCTTCCCATGCACCTGTTAAAACCAGATGTGAGTTATACTCATCGAAACTGCCGGTAATCGGGGAATGATTACCTGAATTACTAAAGTGCATTGGGTCAAGTAAGGGACCCAAATATATTGCAGGAATTCGATGAAATCAATATTTTGCGAGATGAAAACAGTACATCTATCGGCAAAATCGAATTAGATAAAGCGTTCAGGAAGTTCACAAAATAAATAGATCGCCTAATACGCAAACAGCAAATACAACGCTTGCAATACCATTGGTTGTGAAAAATGCGCGATTCACTTTACTCAAATCGTTGGGCTTTACCAACGAATGTTGATAGATCAATAATCCGCTGAATAGAGCTGCACCGATCACGTAGAGCCAGTTGAAATTTCCTGTATACCATGCTGTCCAAATAAATCCGGCACTTATGAGATGTAAGAGTTCGGATAAACGCAGCGCTCCCTTTTTGCCTAACAAAACAGGAATAGAGTTCAGTCCTTGTTTCTGATCAAACTCTTCGTCCTGCAAGGCATATATCATATCAAATCCGCTAACCCAAAACAACACGGCAAACGAGAATAATAACGGAAGCCAATCGAAATAGCCGGTAACCGCTAACCATGCGCCAATTGGGGCAAGAGCTAAACCAACACCAAGAACAAAATGGCACAGCGCCGTAAAACGTTTCGTTAAGCTGTATCCTAAAACAACCAACAATGCGACAGGAGATAGGTAAAAACAAATCGTATTGATAAAATAGGTTGTCGTGCAAAATGCAATACAGTTGAGTATTACAAACCACAGTGCTTGTTGTGGTTTTATTGTTCCTGCAGGAATTTCGCGATTTTGTGTTCGTTCATTTTTAGTGTCAATTTCGCGATCGGCGTAACGATTAAAACCCATTGAGGCGTTGCGAGCGAAAATCATACACAACACAACAAGTCCGAGAAGCTTCCACGATAATGTTGCATCGGTGCGTGTTACAGCGAGAAAAAATCCAATCACGGCAAAGGGCATCGCGAAAATGGTATGACTAAACGTTACGAGCGAGAAATAGGATTTGATGCTGCTCATTATCCGCGAAAAAACGTAAAGTAAATGATCAGCAACAAAGGCAAGGACGATAACGCCAAGCCAACATAGCCCGGGTTAATACGGTGTTCAATTTCTGCGCGTGCACTAATCATAATGTATGCGGTGGATACGATAAATCCCGGTATCATTAACATTAACGCCAGCAAACCGAAGTATCCGGGAAGAAAAGCCATTATGGACACACAACACCCAATTGCAACTGCTGCAATTCCTAACCACTTGACCCAATTTTTCATGGCGCGAAGTTACATACTTATTGTACGATGATGCGTGCTGTTCCTCCGGATGAAGTTCTGATTAAATATAATCCCGGTGCCCAGCCTGTGGTGTTTATTTCAACAGGCGCATTTGAACTATTAACCGCATTAATAATTAATTGCCCTGCTGCGTTGTAAATCCAAATTGTTTTCGCAGGTTCAACCCCATTCAACCGTAAGGTATTTCCGGCAACAATCGGATTCGGATATGCAGGAATAGTTACATCTCCGTCAGACTCATTATTATCAACCGTTAGCGCACAATTGGTCATTAGCGCAAAGGCGTCTGTTTTTCCGTATCCCCAAGTGTTATCGGGAAGTGTGTTGCCGGTGAAGCCATCTGTATGTGCACAATTGATGAGCGCTGTTTTAAAATCTGTCCAACTAGAATTCGGAAAACGTTCTAACCATAATGCTGCAGCACCCGCTACTACAGGCGACGAAGCAGATGTTCCTCCACCGCGAACGTGATAGCCACCCGGTGTTACATCCTGAGGCGCTCCTGCAATAATTCCGGGCATCATACTGATCACTCCACACGTAAATGAGTTGGCTCCGGGTGCCGTAATTTCAGGCTTCACGCGACCATCGCGAGTTGGTCCGCGACTGCTGTTATACATAATATCGCCCGCAGTTACTGTTGTATCGTAACTCCATCCGTTATTGTAATTCGGCCATGCTGTACGATTGACATAATTTCCAACAGTAACAACCTTATCGGAACATTGAAAGCTACTCACAATGTTATGCGTGTAATCGGGAAGTTTATAATCTACAATTCGCGGATATTGATTGACCGACGGAAGATTGCTATTTACCATATTAAAACTCCACAGATGAAATCCTCCTGTTCCCGTAAGTTCCAAACTCCAATGCAACCCTGCAGAATCGGGCGTAATCAAATACTCCATGCTGTATGTGCCGCCTTGTGTTGTTGCAATACGTTGAATTATGGCAATACGATCGCCGTTAGTGTTATACAGGGTGTCGGCACTGAGCACGTTTAAGTTGTTGGCAATATTGGTAAAACCTGTTCTGTTAACGTTAGTCCATGATGATGAACGCGTTGCACCAATAGCCATTTGCGCACCACTGAAATTGTTGAGGTTAGCCCACAGTTGCAAGTAAACGGTTCCATTGGAAGTAAACCAGGTGAAGTTGGTGTCAGCCGTTAAATTGTAAGAAAGATGAATGGGTAAATCTCCCGCATTTCCTGCGGCTCCGACCATCACGCGACCTGTTGTGTTTAATAAGCTGTCAATCATTAACGCTTGCAAATCCTGACCATCGTGAGAACCGTAATAGTCGCCAACGCTGGCATTAATTACACACGGCCTTCCTAATGCCTGTGATTGTGCGTAAATCCATGCTGCTGCATCTGCAACGGCCACAGGACTGTTCGTCCCGACAAAATCCAGTGCCACCACCATAAATTCAACGTCAGGTGCCACACCACTCATATCTAACATCGATACAGAACGTCCGTTACCTCCTGCAATGCCGCTGATTTGTGTGCCGTGTCCCCAATACTGCAAGTCGTTGTGTGCGCAGGTTGTTGCGTTAATTTGTGCACTGTCCCATTGCGTTCCGTAATTCCATGGACCCGGCGCAGGGCCTGTTGCATCCCGCTGATCCCAAATTTTTAAAATGCGTGTTCGTCCTGTAGAATCTTTAAAGTCGGGATGATTAAAATCAATTCCCGAATCAATAATGCCCATGATAATTCCTTGTCCCGAATATCCTTGCGTTAACGGCGATAATCCGTTGCGAACCTCCATCACGCGCGTTTGTGTTTTCATCGTGTCGTTCAATACGCGGTTGTTAATGTCCGGATTGACACGCTTAACCACAGGCTCTGCGCAAAATGCCTGTACAGCTCCGGCAGGAAGTTGAACGCTGCAAATAGCACCGGTATTGTACGCAACAAATCCTCCATAGTTCTTTACAGTGGCGGCAATTGCAGTTGGTTCTCCTTCAACTAAAATACCCATGAATTGTCCCGGTGCAAATTGTTGCGCTTTTAACAATAAAGAAATCGGAACTTTGCACGGAGTTTGTGCTGAAAGATTTGAGAAATAGAAAACAATGGAAAGGAGTATCAATATGCGTTTCATAGTAGCCCGTTTTATTGCCATGCTTAAAGATCAACAATTCAATTCAATTCTAAATGCTCATTGGGTATTTTCCTTAACGTTTGCTGCGGGTATTTTGTTCGCTACAGATAGTGCTAAAGCACAAACGGATTCCATTGTCTATTCATCAACGTTTCCCTTAAAGGATGGGATTTATTTAACCTACGAGCAATTTCGAACCAACACACCTGTGCCGCGCTCCAAAATTGTAGGTGTTGGAGATACAAATGCTATTGATTTCATTAAAACACAAATGACATCCAAAACGCTTCGCTACAAGGATACGGGCAGTGTTGTCATTGAAATGAATCCGTTACGCGCCTGGGGGTTTTGCGAAAATCGCGCAGTATATGTTTCATGTAACAACGATTTCAGTAGAATTATGCTGATGGGAAATATCGCGCAGTTTACGGCGTATGTTACAACTTACATGACTACAGGACCGGCAGGAATGGGCGGACCTGCAATGGGCACTCCCGTTCAGACTTTGCAGCAGTATTTTTTGGATACCAAAACCGGTCGGATTTATGATGCGAATGTCAACAATGTGCAGTATTTAATTCAAGGAGATCCTGTTTTGTTAGCAGAGTTTAACGCACTGAAAAAACGCAAGCGCAAGGAGATGATGTTTTATTATGTGCGCTTGTATAATGAAAAGCATCCGTTGAAGTTTCCCGGAAAATGATAAATGTAATTTCGGTTGTTTGCCGTGAATGGCTGATTTTGTCGATATTTGCACCTCTTTAACTTTATCGGAAAAATCATGTCAGAAGGAAGACAAATTATTTTCTCGATGGTGAATGTTTCAAAAATTCATCCTCCGCAGAAACAAGTATTAAAAGATATTTATCTCTCATTTTATTACGGTGCTAAAATCGGTGTAATCGGTTTGAACGGTTCCGGTAAATCTTCATTGCTCCGCATCATTGCAGGAGTCGATAAAGATTATTTAGGTGATATACATTTTTCGCCGGGATATAGTGTTGGCTTTCTTGAACAGGAGCCTAAACTCGACGAGAATAAAACGGTCATCGAAATTGTGCGTGAAGGTGTGCAACCGATCATGGATATTCTTCGTGAATTCGAAGAAGTGAATAACAAGTTTGCAGATCCGGATGCCGACTATGACAAGCTATTGTCTCGTCAGGCGCATTTACAGGAAAAGATTGATCAATTGGATGCGTGGAACATCGACAGCAAACTGGAAAGAGCAATGGATGCCTTACAGTGTCCGGACAGCGATACGCCAATTGCTGTTTGTTCCGGTGGTGAGCGCCGTCGTGTTGCATTATGTCGTTTGTTATTGCAACAGCCCGATATACTCTTGTTGGACGAACCTACGAACCACCTCGATGCAGAATCGGTGCAATGGTTAGAAAATCATTTGCAGAATTATCCGGGTACGATCATTTCAGTTACGCACGACCGTTATTTCCTGGATAATGTTGCGGGATGGATTTTGGAGTTGGATCGTGGTGAAGGAATTCCTTGGAAAGGAAATTACTCGGAATGGTTGGATCAGAAGTCGAAACGATTAGAGCAGGAAGAAAAGTCGGAGAGCAAACGTCGTAAGACATTGGAACGCGAGTTGGAGTGGGTGCGTCAGGGTCCGAAGGGTCGTCAGTCTAAATCCAAAGCGCGTCTTGCCAACTATGAAAAAATGTTGAGCGAAGATGTAAAGTCGAAAGAGGAGAAATTGGAACTTTTCATTCCTAACGGTCCACGTTTGGGTAATGAAGTTATTGAAGCAGCAGGTGTATCGAAATCTTTCGGTGATAAAGTGTTATATGAGAATTTAAATTTCAAATTGCCACCTGCAGGAATCGTCGGTATCATTGGTCCGAATGGTGCCGGTAAAACCACATTGTTCCGTTTGATCATGGGCGAAGAACAACCGGATCAGGGCGAATTTAAAGTAGGGCCAACGGTAAAAGTGGCTTATGTGGATCAGGCGCATGCTGACATCAATCCGGAACACACGGTATTTGAAGCAATAACCGGAGGAACGGAATACGTAGAATTAGCGGGTACAAAACTGAATTCACGTGCATACGTTTCAAAGTTTAATTTCAACGGACAGGATCAGGGTAAAAAAGTAAAGGTGTTGTCCGGTGGTGAGCGAAATCGTTTGCACTTGGCGTTAACCTTGCGTTCCGGAGCAAACGTGTTGTTACTGGACGAACCTACCAACGATATCGACGTGAATACGATGCGTGCATTGGAAGAAGCCTTGGAAAACTTCGCCGGCTGTGCCGTAATCATTTCTCACGATCGTTGGTTTCTGGATCGCGTTTGTACACACATTCTCGCGTTTGAAGGAAATGCGTCTGTATATTTCTTCGAAGGTTCATATTCAGAATATGAAGAGAATAAGAAGAAACGTCTGGGTGAAACAGAACCGAAACGTTTCCGTTACAAAAAGTTGACTACCTAATACTGAACACCATGAAAACAAACCTGAAATTTATTGCTGCAATTATTACTGTAGCTGCTCTTAGTTGGGCTTTTACAAGTTCTTCGGTTTGTAACGAGATGGAATATTTCGTTACCGGAACTACAACGACCATGTCGCACTTTGATGGCAAAGGAAAACCACAGGGTGTAAGTAATTCTAAAGTACTGAAAGTGTACAATAGCGGCGATACGGTTGTTGCGGATATTGAAAGCCAGTTTCTGGATGATAAAGGCAAAGAGCAAAGCAAAGGAACGGTGCATTATCGTTGTCATAAGGGCAAGTTGTACCTGGATATGCGCGACCTCATGAACCAGTCGGGACAGAAACAGCAAGAAGGGAAAGACGTTACCGTGAAACTGGAAGGAAATATTATTGAATATTCGCCTGATATGGTTGCGGGTCAAACATTGCCGGATGCAATTATGACCATGAGTATGTATACCGACGGGCAATTGTTCAGCACCAGCATTATTAAAATGACCAATCGTAAAGTGGAAGCGAAGGAGAATAAAACTGTGGGTGCGGGAACATTCGAGTGTTTCAAGATTTCGTGTGATACTGAATTCTCAATGATGATCGGTGGAATGAAAATCCCGGGTATGGCAAGAAAGTCAATTGATTGGTTGTCGTTTAAAGCAGGCACTGTTCGCACAGAGTCGTATAAGGGCGATAAATTGCAATCGTATTCGGAATTAACTGCATTTAAGAAGCCTTAATCACAGTAAATTCCGCTTAATAGTTCAAAAGCTCTGTCCATGTGCAGGGCTTTTTTCTTTTATCACATTTGCTCCCTTTTAGTTTAGTATTTTCGCATCAATTATGGCATCTCAAAAACCTTCAATACCAAGCGGCACACGCGATTTTTCTCCGGAGCAAATGGTGCGCCGCAATTACATATTCGACACCATTCGTTCGGTGTTCAAGAAATTCGGATTCTTGCCCATCGAAACACCGGCGATGGAAAACATCGAAACACTAACGGGGAAGTACGGTGAAGAAGGTGATCAGTTGCTATTCAAGATTTTGAATTCACGTCCGTACGAAGCCAACGACGATAAAAAAGCAAAAATGCGTGAAGCTTTCGAACGTTCACTCGCACAAAACTCGAATAGCTCGATTTTAACAGAGCGTGCGTTACGTTACGATCTTACCGTTCCGTTTGCACGCTATGTTGTGCAACATCAGAGTGAAATCACTTTTCCGTTTCGTCGTTATCAGATACAACCTGTTTGGCGCGCTGACCGCCCGCAGAAGGGACGCTATCGTGAGTTTTTTCAATGTGATGCAGATGTGATTGGCAGTGATTCATTGATCAACGAAGTGGAATTGGTGCAAATGATCGATGAAGTTTTTCATGCTTTTCGCGTTCCGGTTTTAATTAAAATCAACAACCGTAAGATTCTTTCCGGGATTGCAGATGTATTGGGTGAAGCTTCACGAATGATGGAAATTACCATGGCCATTGATAAACTCGATAAAATTGGTGTTGATGGCGTTAATAAAGAACTTCGTGAACGTGGTGTATCTGAAGTTGCCGTTGAAAAACTTCAACCGTTGCTCAATTTTTCGGGCAATATGGAGGCGAAGTTAAATTTGATTGGTGATATGTTGAAAGGAAATGCCATCGGAGAGAAAGGCATTGAAGAATTGAACTTTGTTTTTAATACTGTCAATTCGTTAGGTCTTCAAACGGCACAAGTGGAGCTGGATATTACTTTAGCTCGCGGATTAAATTATTATACCGGAGCAATTTTCGAAGTAAAAGCGTTGGCAGGAACACTCAGCAGTTCTATTTGTGGTGGCGGGCGTTATGACGATTTAACCGGAGTGTTCGGATTGAAAGGAATGTCGGGTGTGGGAATTTCATTCGGTATCGATCGCATTTTTGATGTGTTGAATGAAGTTGGTTATCCGGAGGATGTGATGCAAAAAGAAGGCACACGTATTCTGATTGCAAATTTTGGCGGAGAAGATGAAGCGCATGCTGTCCGTTTGGTAAAACAACTGCGGGATGCAGGCGTGGCATCAGAAGTTTATCCGGATCCGGTGAAAATGGCAAAACAATTTAAATATGCTGATGCACGATCAATTCCTTTTGTAGCTATGCTTGGTGCGGATGAACGTGCTAAAAATGTAATCGCGGTTAAGAATTTATCTACCGGCGAACAATTACTCCTGAATCTCTCCCAACTAATTGAAACCTTGAAATGATCTACGAAATTTGTCCCACTCAACCCGTGACGATTGATGTACTGAATCAACTACGTCAGAATACACACCAGTTGCAGTTATCGGATCGTGCCAAGGAGTCTGTAGCATTTGGTCATCAGCGCTTATTGGAAATTATCGCTGCTGCTGAACGTCCGATTTACGGTGTTAATACGGGATTTGGTGATTTAAAGAACACACGTGTTTCAGATCATGAGTTAACACAGTTGCAGGAAAATCTTATCATGTCGCATGCTTGTGGAACCGGAAAACCTGTTCCTGTTGAGGTAGTCCGACTGATGATGTTATTGAAACTTCAGGGTCTTGTACATGGCAATTCGGGTGTGCAACCGGAAACAGTGCAATTGCTTGTCGATTTATACAACAATCACATTTTTCCTGTTGTGTATGAGCAAGGTTCGTTAGGTGCTTCGGGCGATTTAGCGCCGTTAGCTCATCTGGCGTTGCCACTAATCGGGAAAGGAGAAGTGAATTACTACGGCAGCATTCGTCCTGCGTCAGAAGTAATGCAGGAGTGCGGATTGACTCCTATAAAATTGAAAGCCAAAGAAGGTCTGGCCATTCTGAACGGAACGCAGTTCATGAGTGCATGGTCTGTTTACTGTTTGATCCGAGCCAAACAACTTACTCGTGCGGCAGATGGAATAGCAGCGATGTCCCTCGACGCGTTCGATGGATTAACTGAACCTTTCGATCCCCGACTGCATGACATTCGTCCTCATGCCGGTCAGATAGAAGTTGCTTCCAATATTTTAGACTGGTTAGACGGAAGTGCAATTGCCGGAAAACCGGCAAATATGAAACACGATGTTCAGGATCCGTATTCATTCCGTTGTATTCCGCAAGTGCATGGAGCAACACGTGATGCTATCGGATATGTGGAACGCGTCGTTATGACAGAAATTAATTCGGTGACCGACAATCCAACTGTATTCCCTCATCATGGCGATATTTTATCGGGAGGTAATTTTCACGGGCAACCGCTTGCGTTGGTGTTAGATTTTCTGGCCATCGCTTTATCCGAGTTAGCAAATATCTCGGAACGTAGAACCTATTTGCTTATTTCCGGTAAGCGAAATCTTCCTCCCATGTTGGTTAAACAAGCCGGCTTGAATTCAGGATTCATGATTCCTCAATACACTGCTGCTTCTATCGTGAGTCAAAACAAACAGCTGTGCACGCCGGCATCTGTTGATTCTATTGTGTCTTCCAATGGACAAGAAGATCATGTAAGTATGGGCGCAAATGCAGCGACAAAATGCGCGCGTGTTGTGGATAATGTTCGTCAGGTATTGGCAATTGAATTATTGAATGCGGCTCAGGCTTTGGATTTACGAATAGAACGAGAAAAATTGCATTCTTCCGAACGCATTATGCAGGTACATCGTGATTTTAGAAGTAAAGTAACTTTTTACGAGCAGGATCGTGAAATGTATCCTGACTTAGCCGCTGCCGATAATTTCCTGAACGAATACAATTTTTAGAAGATGCGACATCTTGTAGTTGTTCTGTTGTTATTGGTGATGTCCTATGACAAGATTTTAGCTTGTAATTGTCCGCCTATTTCTAAACCGGACAGTTTAGTGTACGCAACTTATGATGTGATATTCGTTGGGACCGTTAAAAGTGTCGGCCCGTGTTACAAAGGCATGAGTGAAGTAACTATGGTTGTCCGTAGTTTGCATAAGGGAAAATTATTTGCCGAAACACCATTAAAAGCCGATTGTGAAACGGATTGCCAGATGAGTTTTGCCGATGGTGAGGAGTGGATTATATACGGCAAGTATGAATCATACGGCGTGCCAATGGTAGAGTTGTGCAGTCATTCCCGACGCAAACCTACAGCAGGTGAAGTAGATCATATGAATGAAGTAATCGGGATGACGTACGCTGATCAATTGAATGATTTACAACATGATTTACCTGCGTTGGAAGTAGTTCCTGAGCAAGCTAAGGATCGCACCACACATTACAATGAACGACCTGAACGGAAGCAAATTCTTATTTACGGACTCGTGGGTTTAGCATTTGTGGTGTTGGCGTATTTCGGTGCCCGCCGATGGCTGAAATAAACTTGCGGCTTAACGAGTGTTACAGCTAAATCGGAATAGTTATCTTTAGAGGTTACCATGATATTACGAAATCGGGCGATTCTTTATGCAGTTGTGATAGCACTTCTTAGTGTTGTCTGTCCCGTTTTTGCACAGCAATATAATTTTCTTCAATACAACGTAAGCACCGGATTACCGCACTCTCAGGTGTTGAGTATTTATCAGGATAAGTCAGGATTTGTTTGGATCGGCACTGAGGGTGGTTTGTGTCGTTTTGATGGAAAGGAGTTTGATGTATTCGATATGTCATCCGGCTTGCCCGGTAATGAAGTTACAGCAATTACAGAAGCCCCTGAAGGATTATACTTTGCCACGGACAAAGGCGTAGCGTTGTATACCGGAGGGGTGTTTAAGCCGTTAATTCAACAAGGCACAAATCGTTTTACAAAAGTGTATTCGTTTGCAACAGCATCCAAGATGATCTTGCTGGCAACCGATAATGGATTATATAAAATTGTTGGTAATACCGTTGTTAAAGTAAATACGGGTACTCCTGCGGACAATCTTGCAGTGCGCACTATGCTGCTCGATTCTAAAAACAGGTTATGGCTGGGAACCGATCGCAACGGCTTGTTCCAAATAGACTATTCTTTGAATAAGTTCACGAATCGTACATTTCCGGAACAAGACAAACTTGCTGCTGCCCGTATCCGGGGATTAGTAGAGCTTGACGGCGGTGAAATTTTAATTGGTACTTCAGGTGATGGTATCTATAGTTTCGACGGTAATTTGATTACACAACTTCAACTTCCGGAATATGCAAAAGTAAATTACATCACTTGTGCTCATCGTGATTTGTCCGGCACTGTGTGGTTTGGCACATGGGGTGAAGGTGTTTTAAGTTATACGAATGGTGTCTTCAAACATTTTGGTAAACACAATGGATTGTTTGATGATGTGATTCTCACCATTTCATCTGATAATAGAGGCGATATCTGGATGGGAAGCTTCAATGCGGGGCTTATCATGTATTACGGTGATGCTTTTACAAAACTTACGGTTCAGGATGGTTTGCCGAGTAACGATGTGCGTTCCGTAACACAAGATGCATCCGGCAATATTTGGATGGCAACATTACGAGGTGTTGTCATGTATGACGGTGTCGATTTAAAAGTGTATGGTGAAAAAGAAGGTATCGCTTATCCTCGAATGAGCTCGATATGCGCGAACGGTTCCACGATCTATGCCGGCGCCATGGATGGTTCGCTTGTTGAAATACGAGACGATAAAGTAAAAGTTCATCAGCCGGGACCTGAAACCGAATTAGGTGAAATAATCAGTTTGCTGTACACCAACGATGGATCTGTATGGATAGGTACAGTCAGCAACGGTTTATTCCGATTCAACAACAATAAAATTGAACAGGTAAACACGGGAAATATTTTACAACGCAATCCGATTTGGTCGTTATATGAAGATAATGAAGGCACGATCTGGCTTGGTACTGACAAGGGGCTGCTCAAAATGGAGAATGGAAACGCTGTGCGTCCGCATACCATTACCAAAAAAGGATTTCCACTTGAGCCAATTTATGATGTAGATGGCGATGAAAAGTTTATTTATTTCTCTACAAAAAGCCGAGGTTTATGGAGGTACAATAGAGTCAATCATAAGGGACAGCTGATTGACAAATCAGAAGGATTAGGGAGTAACTACACAGAAGGCGTTGCGAGAAATGGGGCAAAAGGTTTTTATGTGCTTACTGTTTTAGGCTTAGATGAAATCACACTTGCGAATGATACACAGTACATCCGTCACTTTTATTATAAAGATGGAATTGGCACGTCAAATTTTTCACCCGGCGCACTTTTCATTGATACGGAAGGCGTGGTTTGGATAGGAAGTTCTGATGGTGTTATTATTTATCATCCCGCAAAAAGCGCACGATTTGCCATTGTGCCCAACGTTCAATTCAAAGCGATTACATTAAACAACGCGGAGACCAATTGGAGTGACTATGCTGATTCACTATCCAAATCCGGACTACCGCTCAACTTAAAGTTACCTTGGAATAAAAACAACCTTACGTTTAAAGTTACCGGTATTGAATTCGGTGCAGGTGTTGAACTCGAATATCAGTACCGTTTAGTAGGACGCGACACTAATTGGCTGTCCATCGGGAGTAGCGCGCTCATTGCATTAACGAATTTGCCATCGGGAGATTATGTATTGCAGGTGCGGGCGCTCAATACGCATAAAATTATCAGTAATCCAATTGAGTATCGTTTTACTATTCAGCCTCCGTTCTGGTCCACTTGGTGGTTTTTCCTGATTGTAATTGTCGTTGTCGGAATAGTATCCGTATTCCTGCTCTTTTACTACCAGCGTATGCGTGCCGATTTTATCCGCGAGCACATTACCTATTACAATTATCAAAGAACTGTAGGGCGTGTAATGCTGATGCTGGGAGGAGCTGTTTATCCGCTATCAGGTTTGATCTGTTCCATTTTTGCTGATCACATTGACTATCAACACCCAATTCAAATTTCGATTGGAGCAGTCATGATTGTAATCGGTGTTCTGTCCTACTCAAATTCATCGTTGAATAAAATCGTCCGAATCATAGCGCATTTGGGCTATGGAGCAATTGTATTGCACACGTTTTATTTATGTCATATCAATAATCTTGATCCGGTATTTGTGATTACGCTGATGGTTGTCTTAAGCGGAGCCGGATTTATTTTGGACAACAATAAATCTGCAGTTGTTTTTTCTGCACTTGTATTGTTGTTGACGTTTGCGCTCATGATATTAGCCACATCCAATACTGCTTATAACAAGTATTTGTTGTTGCTGGGGGTATTAGTTGATCTGGTAATTGCGTTTTTAAGTGTCAGCACTCGATCGAACATGTTCAACCGTTTGATTTTTGCGGACAGTACCATAAACAATTCTCAAAGTTTGATTATCGCAGCTGACAAAGCGGGGAAGATCATTTTTGCCAGTCGCAGTTTTCGAAAGATATTGGGTTATCGTGAAGATGAATTATTGGGAGATGGTTGGTGGAAAATTCGCACTAAAGACGATGAAGAGAACAAGCGGATGTTGGATAAAATATTACAAACAACTACAACATCTCCAACCTACGTCGCTACTATTACCGCCAGAGATGGAACTAAAAAATACATTCAGTGGGTGGATACAGAAATTATTGAAGGTATTAAAGTTGGTATTGGCCAGGATGTTACGGATCGTTATGAAATAGAAGCGCGTTACCAACACATTGTTGAAGCGGCAACTGATATCATTTATACCACTGATTATAAAGGACGTTTTACTTTTTTGAATGAGGTGGCAACAAAGATTTCCGGTTACAAAATGAAGGATTTAATCGGGATACATTTTTCTGAAATTATTCATCCCGATTGGAAGAAGGAAGTAATCGGACATTACCAGAAGCAGTTTGAACGTAAACAGGTGAATACGTACTTGGAGTTTGTCATGATTGGGGCAGAAGGGCAGAAGATTTGGATAGGACAAACAGTGCGCCTTTTATTGGATGATTCAAAACCCGGCGGTATTTCAGGGTTTCAAGCAATTGCGCGAGATATTACCGAGAAAAAGAATTATGAAGCCGAGTTAGAGAAGTTATCGCTTGTTGCTTCAGAAACTATTAATGGCGTTTTGATATGCGACCCCGATGGACTAATTGAATGGGTCAACGAAGGATTTACGCGAATCACCGGATTCGAATTACAGGAAGTAAAAGGTCGACTTCCCGGCGATGTTATGGCAGGTGAACGCACGGATAGAGATGCGATTCGTAAGGTGCGTAACTTATCGAGTAGTGCTGAAGGTTTCCATGAAGAGTTTTTAGTTTATCATAAAGACGGTCACGAAATTTGGATTGACGTAAGTAACACACCTATCGTTGATGAGCGAGGCGGTATTTTAAAACAGATTGAAATATTTACGGACACCACGGAAAAGAAACGATTCCAAATGCAGTTGAACGCATATTCTGTGCGATTGGAAACCCTGAATATGGCGAAGCAACAATTATTGCATTCGCACACCATTCAGGAAATTGCTACCAATGTGCTGGGGGCATTAGTGCAACGTTTGCCGGATTTAAAAAGAGCTTCGTTGGCTTTACTTGATGAAAACACAAAAACCATTCGTATACAATTTGTATTGAAGGATGCACAATACAATAGTTCAACGCATGAAGTACCGTATGATGCATTTGGGAGCTTACCCGCTTTGTTAAAAAACAACTACGTTATTGAAGGTAATTTAACCGGTAAAGCTGTTAAGTCAATGTCCGATGAAGAGAATATTTCAGTCGGTATTAACTCATATCTGGTTATGCCGTTGTTCTCCCAGAATAAGTTGTTAGGTTCGATTAATTTCGGTAGCGGCATTGTTAATGGAATTACCGATGAAATGGTAGATATGGTTCGAGAAGTAGCTGATGCAATGGCTGCTGCTGTGGCGCAAATCAACTATCTGAACATCATTGAACAGAAGAATGAAGATATTCAATCTTCAATTTTATACGCACGTAGAATTCAAAATGCAATTCTACCACCGGAAGAATATCTTCAGGAACGCTTTGGCGACATCTTTGTATTATACCAACCTAAAGATGTATTGAGTGGTGATTTTTACTGGGTGGAACGTCGTGATAAATACACTTATCTCGCTGTTGTCGATTCAACAGGACATGGAGTGCCGGGTTCTTTATTGAGTTTGATGGGGCACAACTTATTAAATCAGGCCATTCATGAACGTGGTTTAATTCGACCTGCGGCAATTTTGGATTATTTAAATATTGGCATTCAACATACGTTAAATCAGTACAAAGGAGCAGGTGAATTGCGCGACGGAATGGACGTAGCCTTATGCGTTTTCGAGGATGGGGCAAACGTTGTTCAATTTGCGGGTGCTATCAATCCGTTGTACGTAGTTCGGGACGGAATGCTGATACAATCCAAAGGAAACCGATTCTCTATCGGAAGCTATTTCGATAATAAATTCCGTCCGTTTACCAATCAGGAAAGTGATTTGCAGAGCGGTGATGTGTTGTATATGTTCTCCGATGGTTACGCGGATCAATTTGGTGGAGATTCCGATCGAAAAATGTCTCAGCGTGTTTTCCGGGAAATTTTGCTGGATATTCATCATTTGCCTTTGGCTGAGCAGAAAGAGGAACTGTTACGTCGATTGCGTGAATGGCAAAAGAATGCACCTCAAACCGACGATATTTGTATAATTGGTATAAAAATTTCTTAAATGATTATTCCAACAAAACATAAGCTACATGCCATCACCATCTTGTTAGTGGGACTGCTATTGGTCGGATTTCGCTCTCCTGCTCCGCCATACAGCTGTCAACTGGGACTGGTTAAATACAACGGTGGTGGCGACTGGTATTCCAATCTCGAAACATCACTCCCCAACTTGATTAAGTTTTGTAATGAAAATTTAGGAACAAAAATCAATCCGGAGCAGGCTATAGTCGAAGTTGGCAGTAGCGAATTATTTAACTATCCGTTTATTCATTTAACCGGACACGGTAATATTATTTTAAGTAATCAGGAAGCTACCAACCTGCGCAATTATTTAATTGGTGGAGGATTTCTTCACATCAGTGATAACTACGGCATGGATAAATTTATCCGTCCGCAAATGAAGAAGGTATTTCCCGAGCTGGATTTTATTGAACTGCCATTCTCACACAAAATATATCACCAGAAATACGACTTCCCGAATGGTTTACCGAAAGTACACGAGCACGACAAAAAACCACCTCAAGGATTTGGACTGGTGTGGCAAGGACGTTTAGTTTGTTTTTACGATTTCGAATGTGATTTGGGCGATGGATGGGAAAGTCCTGAAGTTCATAATGATTCGCCCGATGCACGACTGAAAGCGTTACGTATGGGTGCCAACCTGATTCAGTATGCATTGATGGGTGGTGAATCCAAGCACCAAAAATAAAAGACCCCGTTCAGTCAGGGTCTTTTGAAACAAACAACTAAATCAACACATTCTTATTCGGGATCTCCACAGATGTAGAGATAGTCGGTAGCAGGATCAAATTCCGGATTATGTTCCAGAATGGTTTCGGCAAGTTGTCTCAGCGCGTAATTTCGCACCGGACGCCCCTCGTTTAATTCTTCCAGGCGAGAAATAAATTGGAATGGAATACCTGTCCACACCTGAGCCAAAGGTTCGGAAACCTCGGTAAATTTAAATTGGACCCACTTTTCAATTTCGGCATCGTGATAGCCATGATTACCGTTAATGACACGTTCGCCATTAACTGCGATAATCTTAACTCCTGTTGACATTTCGAGTGCTCCGTATAGCATAATGCTTCTGTTGGTAGGTTGATGCGATCAAAAATAGATTTATGCATCACAGCACTTCAGGAGGTGGTTTCGTAGTTATCTACACCCTTTTGTTAAATGTTGTTACGAAAAGTGGTTCTGTGCCTGTTGATAACCGGAGCGAATTAGCGCTGCAGTCCTTGATGGTTGCGAAATATCGTGGCGCAAATGTCGAGTTGAAATTGTTAATAGCCGACTCTTGTACGAGCTTCTTCACTTATTAACAATAGAGCATAAAAAAGGCCTGCCGAAGCAAGCCTTTAAAACATTCGCAAAATGGGTTACTTGTATCCCAGCATGAAAACTGCACATTCAGCTTTAGCAGAGTCTTGTACCGCCGGAATTTCGTAGTCCACATAAAATTTGAACTTGCCGCCTTCCGGTTCGAAGCTGTATAATCCACCTTCAGCTTTCGCGTCTTTAGATGACCATAACGCTTTGCGATTTTTAGCTTCCTTGTCTTTGTTAAAGACAGTCACCACAACCCCACGCGTAATTCCACTCATGTTAAATACCATACGATATTTTTCTCCGATGAAGACCGGAACTTCAATCTCTTTTAACTGTGGCTTATTCTTGTAAGTCAGCTTGGTTACTTTTCCGCTATCGTAGTTATAAGGGCTCAGTTTGTTTTTTGCAGCTTCTTTAAGTGCTTTGGTATCGCAAATTTCAGCTTGCTGAACGGCTGCAGTAGTCAAGGCCATTACTACAACGGCACATGGAATCAGGATAAATGCAAATCTTTTCATAGGGCTTTAGTTTTTTAATTATCCTTTCACAATTGCTGCTCGTAATTCTTCAATTTTCTGAATCACAGGAGCCATCTCTTCTGAAGTAGGCTTCACATCTTTAAATTCCAAATCCGGATTTTCATTCAACTTCTTGATAGAAGGCATTGCATCCACTATAGTTTGAAGAGCCGATAATTCAGCAATCCATGCTTTTAAATCCGCGTCTTGTGTATTGTATGAATTCAATTCTTCCAAAATGCTCTTCAGAACCGCCATTTGCTCTAACAATGCCAGTACCACGTTGTCATTGCCTTCTTTTTTATACACCTGAGCTCCGATATACATGGCTTCCACCCAAGCTCCTGAAAAAATGATGCCATACATCTCTGTTTGCCCACCTGCTTGCAACTGTAAATCGGTTTGATATTGAATATCGCCGATAATTCCTCCCAACGAGTCGGTATTGTCCAAATTCGCGTTGAAACGGTCATACAAGTTGGTTTGGTCAAATACTTTTCCCAAATCTATTTGTCCTGCAACTTCGCGGATAGTTTTCAAAAGCTTCTGCGACTCATTCGACTGCTTATTAAGGACCGTGTAAGCTAAATCCGAACTGTACACACCCATAATGCGGGCTTTCTGAAATTTCGTTGAGAAGTTAATCGCCTTGTCAGATCCGAAGGTGATGCCCGGAATAAATTTCAGTCCGCTGCGCTGAAACATCATGGCAACGCGCAAAGGAGATGGCAACGTGGTCTTGCTTCCTTCGTTGTCTACTTCCACGGTTACACCGGTCGAATCGCCTTTGAGTGTATCGGTATCATTGTTTTCCGGCTTGTCGTTACTACATGCCGCAAAGGCAAAAGCTGCTGCTAAGGTTAATGTCGTAAATCTCATAGTGGTATAAGGGTTTATCTAAGAACGGCGCAAAGGTATAAATTCGTTTGGATTAGCCCACTTTAATGGTTGGCTGTTTCTCTCATAATCAGTACTTTTGCTCTTCTCAAAAAATCTCAGTACATATTTATGAAAAAGTCGATTTTAGCTCTTGTTGTTGCCGCTGTTGGGTGCACTTACGGATTTGCTCAGCAGAAAGACACCTCCAGACCCACACAAACTACTTCGCAAAAGGCTGCTCCTCAGAAACAGATGCCGGCTCCCGGAAGCCCGCAACCTAAAGTTGCCGGAGTTGATACGGCCAATTTGGTCTTAATGACTATTGGAGACACCAAGGTTACTTTGGGTGAGTTCATGTACGTGTACAAAAAGAATAACAAGGATCAGGCAGGTGATACTACTGCTTTAAATAACTATCTCGATCTCTTCACGACGTTTAAGATGAAAGTGAAAGAGGCTCAGGATCTGAAAATGGATACTTCTGCAGCTTTTAAGAATGAATTGGCTGGCTATCGCCGTCAGGTGGCGCAACCATATTTGACAGACAAGAAGGTGAATGACAGTTTATATCTCGAGGCATACAATCGTATGAAAGAAGATATTCGTGCGAGTCATATCCTGATTCGTTTGGATGAAAATTCGCTTCCGAAAGACACGGATATCGCCTACACTAAAATCAATATCATTCAAGGTTTGCTGGCAGGAAAGCCGGTATCCAAGCAAATTGCCGACTATGAAGCAAAGCTTAAGGCGAAATATAAAATCTCAAAAGAATCTTCGCCTTCTGATACTTTGCGCGTGTATAATTTGGTGAATCCGTTGAAACAATTGGAGCGCAAGTATCGTGGCAAACCTGCGCCGTTTGATGATGTGGCATTTATGGCGTCTGAAGATGAGTCTGCACGTCAGAATCGTGGTGATTTAGGATATTTTACAGCTTTCTCTATGGTGTATCAGTTCGAAACGTTGTGCTATAATACTCCGGTCGGTAAAATCGGCGGTCCTGCACGCACGCGTTACGGATATCACTTGGTGTATGTACATGATCGTCGTCCTGCGCAAGGAGAAGTTTTGGTGGCGCACATCATGGTTAAAGCTCCAATGGGAATGGCAACTCAGGATTCCATCAATGCAAAAAATAAGATTGATGAAATTTACGGTAAGGTTAAGGCAGGAGAAGACTTCGCAACATTGGCGCGTCAGTTTTCCGATGACAAACCATCAGCTGCAAAAGGAGGTGAAATGCCATGGTTTGGTTTGTACAAAATGCCTGCTCCATTTGAAAAGGCAGCTTTTGGTTTACAAAACAACGGTGATTATTCCGAGCCGGTTAAAACGGATTGGGGATGGCACATCGTGAAGCGATTGGATCGCAGAATGGTGCCCACTTTCGAACAATCCAAGAATGATATTAAAGCACGTTGTAATCGTGATCAACGCGGACAGCAAGGCAAAACAGCATTGATAGAAGCAGTGAAAAAGGAAAATGCTTTTGTAGAATACCCTAAAGTAAAAGCTGAGATGTACAAAGTTGTGGACAGCACAATTTTTATGGGCAAGTGGGTTGCTGCTGAAAAAGCGAAGGGAATGAACAAAGTGTTGTTTACGCTGGGTGGTAAAAACTACACGCAGATGGACTTTGCGGTGTGGATGGAATCTCAGCAGGTGCGTCGTGCCAAAACAGAGCTTAAGAAACTGGTGGATGATTCATACACGGCATACGTTAACGAGATGTGCATTACTTTGGAGGATAGCAAATTGGAAAAGAAGTATGCAGAATTCGGATATCTGATGCAGGAATATCGTGATGGAATTTTGTTGTTCGACTTAATGGATCAGCGTGTGTGGTCGAAAGCAGTAAAAGATACGGTAGGACTTCGGACTTTCTATGAAGGGAATAAGAACAATTATTTGTGGCCGGAGCGTGCCGATGCTGTTGTGTATTCTTGTAAAGATGCCAAGACTGCGAAAATGGTTCGCAAGATGATCAGCAAAGGCAAAACTGAAAAGGAGATTTTGGCTGAGGTAAATAAAGACTCTCAGTTAAATGTACAAGCTGAACGTAAGTTGTGGACAAAGGGCGAAAATGCTGCTGTTGACGGCAACTGGAAGGCAGGCACATCAGCGGATCAAATGAAAGATAATCGAGTAACATTTGTGCATACGTACGAAGTTCAGCAGCCTAAGCCGAAAACGCTTCAGGAAGCTCGTGGTGTCATCACAACAGATTATCAAAATCGTTTGGAGCGTGAGTGGGTTGAATCGTTAAAAGCGAAATATCCTGTTCAAGTTAATCGTGATGTTCTGAAGCTTGTAAAATAGTAGTCTTGTACTTTCTGCTCATGCGGCAACGTATTCTGTTTTTGTTCGTCTCTGTACTGTTAGTTGTGTGTTATTCATGCGATAGAACAGAGAACAAACAAAATGAAACGGGCGGAAAAGTATTAGCGGAAGTTTATAATTACAAGCTGTACGAATCCGATCTGAAGTCGGCCATGACTGAAGATATGTCCAAAGACGATAGCGCTCGTTTTGCGCAGACATACATTAACAGTTGGGTGCGTGAAATGTTGTTGGTTCATCAGGCAGAACAAAATTTGGGTACTGATGAAAAAAATGTAGAGGAGCAATTACGTAAATACCGCAACAGTCTGATCATTTACAACTATGAACAGAAGCTGGTGCAGCAGCAATTGGATACCATCGTGAGTGAAACTGAAATTGAGAAGTACTACAACGAACATCCGGATGATTTCACGTTGAAGAACAACATCATCAAGGTTGTATACGTTAAGGTGGATAAAAAAGCACCCAATGTCGCCAAATTGAAAAACTGGATACGTTCAACAAAACCTCAGGATAAAAAAGAACTGGAAGGATATTGTATGCAATTCGCAGCGAACTACTTTCTGGATGATCAGTCCTGGTTGTTGTTTGATGATTTGTTGAAGGAAGTGCCGATTCCAACCTATAACAAGGAATTGTTTCTGCAGAATAACCGATATGTAGAAGTTTCCGATACGACGCATTTGTACTTCGTGGATATTCGAGGTTTTATGATTCGGGACAGCAAAAGTCCTATAGGATTTGAAAAGGAAAATATTCGCAGCATTATCATCAATCAACGCAAACGCGATCTTATCGACCGTATGCGGAATGATATTTATAATGACGCTATTAATAAAAAAGAAATTAAGATCAATGCGGGTTAACTTATTGCTACTCTTCAGCGCCTTGTGGGTGTTGACTTTCACGGATGCTTCTGCTCAGGATCAACCTGTAATGGTGGATCGTGTTGTTGCCGTTGTAGGAAATCAGACCATTAAGGAATCTGATATTCAAAATGCTTACGCGGATTATGAAGAACAAGGTTTGCCGTTAAACGATTCGCTTCGCGGAGTCATCCTTGAATCGCTGTTGGTGAAGAAACTCATGTTGGCTCAGGCTGTAAAGGATAGTATCACGGTGTCTGAGGCAGAGATTAACGGGGAGATTGATCGTCGCTTGCGTTATTTCATCATGCAATTCGGATCGCAAAAAAAGTTCGAAGAGTTCTACGGTAAAACAACCGATGCATTCCGTTTTGAATTACATGATCGTGTTAAAGAACTCATCATGATTCAAAAAATGGAAGGACAGATTACACAGAATATCACGGTTACTCCTGCTGATATTAAAGCATATTACGCTTCTATTCCCGCAGATAGTTTGCCTTTTATTAATGCGGAGGTTGAGGTTGGACAAATTGTGATTAAACCGACAATCAACCCCGAATTGAAGGAATATGCGCGCATGGAACTGGAAAGTATTCGTCAGCGTGTGGTCACCGGAAAATTAGACTTCTGTGTTGCAGCTTCTACCTATTCAAAAGATCCCGGATCTCAGTTCAATTGCGGTAAATACGAAAACATACGTCGCGGAACGTTTGTGCCGGCGTTTGATGCCGTATGCTTTAGCATGAAGGAAAATGAAATATCGGAAGTTTTCGAAACGGAATACGGTTTTCACTTTGTACAATTATTGGCACGAAGGGGCGAAGAGGTCGATATTCGACACATTTTATATGAAGTTCCGGTAACAACAGAAGATGTAAAGTTGGCCAAAGTGCGACTCGATTCAATTATGAAGTTCGTTCGTCTTGACTCAATGACTTTTTGTGAAGCTGCAGCGAAGTTTTCTGATGACGCGGATTCCAAGTATTCGTGCGGTTTGATTATCAATCCATATACCGGCACTACAAAAATTGAAGTAAACATGTTAGGTGATTTGGATCCGAATCCGGAGTTTCCGGTATTGGTGAGCCAGATGAAGCCGGGAAGCTATTCTGCACCTCATGCCATGGCTACGCGTGATGGAAAACAAGCTTATCGTGTGTTATACTTGAAATCACGTTCCGAGCCCCATAAAGCGAATTTGAAAGATGATTACCAGTTAATTCAGGATATGGCATTGCAGGCAAAGCAGGAAAAAGCCATCAATGAATGGGTGAAGAAGAAATTACCGAATACGTATATTCGTATATCCGAGGATCACAGGCATTATCAGTTCAAATATCCTTGGCTGAATTACCTGAAGTAAGAATTTAATTTTTGCCACATGCAGTTTAAGAATGATGTTGAAGCGGTAAATTATTTCCGCGAGAAGTATAATCTGCTTAATACAGAAATTCGCAAGATTATTGTCGGGCAGGAAGATGTGGTAAAAGACGTCTTGATTTCCATATTCAGTAACGGTCATTGTTTGCTGGTTGGCGTTCCCGGTTTGGCTAAAACATTATTGGTAAATACTGTTGCTCAATCGTTAGGATTGAGCTATAACCGTATTCAGTTTACGCCCGATCTTATGCCATCTGATATTATCGGCACTGAAATATTGGATGAAACAAGACAGTTTAAGTTTATTAAAGGACCTTTGTTCGCCAATATCATTCTCGCCGATGAGATTAACCGTACGCCTCCGAAAACACAATCGGCACTTTTAGAAGCGATGCAGGAACGCGCGGTTACGGCTGCAGGGAAGCGTTATAAATTAGATCAACCGTTTTTCGTCTTGGCTACTCAAAACCCGATTGAGCAGGAGGGAACATACGCTTTACCTGAAGCTCAACTCGACCGCTTCATGTTTAACGTATCGCTCGATTATCCGACGTTTGAGGAAGAATTACAAGTGGTGAAGAACACAACCTCTGAGCGCAATGTTACCGTGAATAAGGTGTTGAGCACAGATGAAATCATGTATTTGCAAGATCTCGTTCGTCGTGTTCCGGTTCCTGATAATGTTATGGAATACGCGGTGCGCATTGTTGCTAAAACACGTCCGAATACACCCAACGCAGATCCTGAAGTGAACAAGTATGTTGCTTGGGGAGCTGGTCCGCGTGCATCTCAATACTTAATTCTTGGTGCTAAATGTCATGCCGTTGTAAGCGGAAAGTATTCTCCTGATATGGAAGATGTTCGTGCTGTTGTAAAGCCGATTTTGCGTCATCGAATCGTGCGCAATTACAAAGCAGAAGCGGAAGGAATAAGCGTAGAGAAAATAATCGAGCAGTTGTGCTGATTATTTAGCCATGTGTTCCCAGGAATAAATTCCTTGATCTTTATTGAATAAGTATGTGCTGGTTCCGGTTTTGTATTCCACATTAACCGTGGCGTAGTTTGTCTTAAAACGGTGTGCCAACCAAATCAAACCCAGCGTAGGCATCTTATCTGTCGGGCAATTCACATTCAAAACGTTGCCTGCTTTACCTGCCATCATCGGAGCCTTGTTCACGATTTTACTTGCGGATAAATTTTTGCCGTCAGCGGTAAAATACCAAATGCATTCAGGGCCATACCAAATTGTACCGTTCGCATCTCCATCACAAAATGCAAAAACGTGAATGGTTTGATCGACGTTAATCTTTACCGCTTTTTTCCAATTGGAAACTTTGATGTTCAGTTTTTTTAAGTTTTCATTCGCCTGAAACATAGCGCGTGAGACCGCCACAAGTGCCGTTGTATCCGGCTTTCGCTTCATCGCAGTAACAGTATATTTGTTGTCAACCGCATAGTATGTTGCATTGCGGTAACCTTCAGCTGTTAATTCCGCAGCCACTACTTTCCAGCCCGATTTGTCCTGAACAGCAATAACTTCTTTATCCGCAGGAATGCGGTCGTAGTTGCGCACTTTCATCGTAACCGTATCGTACATCAGAATCCACAATGCCGTTTCTTCGTTTTTCTTAAACTCTTTGACGTTGAAGCCCATCGGCAAACCAAACTGAGCTTGCAATGCGCCTGCAATGAGCAGCAAAAACAAAACACTGAAGAGGTAATTTTTTTTCATGGAGGTGTGGTTACGCATCAACGTTGCAATTATTGTGCCCAACGCTGCTAAACAAATATAAACAACTGAACGGATATGACATAAATGACTGTTTATCAGAATTTAAGCAAAAAAAGCGGGCAGATCATAAGATCTGCCCGCGACTTGTTCCGGTGGTTGTTAATTTACAACATCAGGCACAACTTGCACCCATTGACCTTCTTTACGGGCATTGACGGAATTGTCGTACATAGCTTCGCAGAATGGACCCGGCAAATAAAACTTACCGGTGTAAGTTGCGTTCAGATACACCTTGAATGTTTTGCTTTTGTTCGGTGCAATATAGAAGTATGTATGAACACGATCATCACGGGTATCGCGGAAATCGTAGGTACTGCCTTTCACATTAGCGCCAACAGTAGCTTCCATGTTTTCGTTGCGAATTTCCCAACCTGACGGGAATACTTGTGTTAATGCCATTTCACGATATTCTCCTCGCATTCCCGGATTAGTAACAGTTACTGTTGCCACAAAATCTGTTCCCTGTACAATCTGCGTCGGATCTAATGGTTTTCCGGTTATCGTCGAATAATCCACCGTCATGTTCATGAAATTGTTTGCGGCAGTTTCGTTACCTACATCGGGGATTCCGTTTAATACCAAACGAACGAACAAGACATTACTGCCGGTATTTTTCACACTTACTTTACCACGGCTCGTTCCTACAATTTCAATATCCGTTGATGCCATCGGTAAAGACTCCTTCATGGAATTCTTTTTCCCGTTAATGGCGAAATCGCAACTGAATCCTTTCGATGTTTTATCACCACCGGAGAATTTACACAAGGACAATAAACTATACGCCGTAGCTTGTGTATTCATGTAATAATTCTTGCGATTCAATGTTTCAGAAATTTTCTTCGCAACAACTGCAGCCTGAACTTTATATGAACCACCCATTAAACTCATCGTTTCTAAGATCATGGCAAGGTCACGATCGGAGCTGCCGAATGTTCCGGAGAACTCGTTGTAAGGTTTGATTTCTGTTGACAAACCTTTCACCATTTGTGCAGCAACTTCCGGCTGACCTGCTAATTGATACGCCGCAGCTAATCGCCAGCGCGCTGCAGTACTTAAATTATCTTGCTCTTTCAGACGATTCATCGCACCAACCTCAGGCGCTTTAGCGAGAGCAAGTGTGTATAAACGATACGCCTGCATCAAATCGTCGTTGTAGTAATAATAACGATCGTAACGAGGAGTGTAATTTAATGCGCGTTCACGTTGGAATTTTTTCCAGTTCTCCAACACGTTCGAAGAAACATGATAGCCTTTTGCTTCTGCTTCGAGTAAGAAATGTCCGGCATAGTTACTGCCCCATTCGGAAGGATACTGATCGCCCGGCCAGTAACCAAACGCACCCGAAGAAGTTTGGAAACGTTGCAAACGTGATATCGCTGCACGAATGTTGAATTCAACTTTCTTCTTTTTGTTCTCGCTCATTTTCACCAGATCAGGCAAGAATAATTGAGGGAATGCAGCCGACGTGGTTTGCTCCAAACATCCGTGCGGATAACCAATCAGATATTCCAAACGTTGACCTAAATTCAACGGAGGAACAGTGCTGAATTCCAATTGAGCGGAATTCGTACCTGTTAAACCGAATGGCGTGTAATCCATTTCCCACGATTTGCCCGGTTCCAATGTTGCTTCATACGCATCGGAAACTTCAACGTTGGGGTGCCGCACATCAATCTCTATGCTGTGCTCCGCTTTTTCACCTGCACCGCTTGCGGTAATTTTTACTTTGCCCAACCCAACTGCTTTTGAAACATTCAATCGGAATGTCACCACTTGGTCACCAACTTCATTGAACTGCAATGTTTGAGAATTACCACCTTCAACCGTAAACATGTTGTTAGTGGTTACCTGCACGTGTACGTTTTTCACTTTAGCTTCCATTGCAAAAACGTTTACAGGTAAGTCCACCGTTTCTCCCGGACCAACTACGCGTGGCAGTGTGCCTAACAACATCAACGGCTTACGCACAGGCACAGCTTTGTCTACGTGTCCATATGCAAAATCTTGACCGGCAATGACCATCACACGAACCGATCCGACATACTGCGGCATCATAAAGTTGTGCGTTTGTTTGCTTCCTTTTTTCAATTCAAACGGCCCCATGAATTTCACCATCGGTTTAAAGCGATTTGCTTTTTGTCCGCCTTTGTTTCCATCATCGCCGTCACCGCCAATACCAAGTACTTTACTCATTTCGGCACCATATGCTCCCATCACCATATCATACATATCCCACGTTTTTACACCCAATGCTTCACGCGCATAAAAATGACCGTGCGGATCAGGTGTTTTAAAGCGAGTGAGATCCAGCAAACCTTCATCAACAATGGCAAGAGTGTATGTCATCGCTTTACCGTCTTTTTCACTTACCGTTACTGATGCTTGTTCTTCCGGTTTCCAAACCGATGCAGTTTGAACTTGTGGTGCAAGGTGACTTGCAGGATCATCTACAATAACAGGAACCACGCCGAACAAGCGGATTGGCGCATCATTCTTTACCTGACCGTGTGGCTGAATCAACGTCACGTTCACATATACATTCGGTGCCATCTCTGATGTAACAGGAATGGCGTGTGTGAAGGTGCCTTTGGTTTGTGTTTCTACCCAATACGAATTGATAATGCGTGATCCGCTTTCAACACTAATCAAAGCACGGCCTTGACCCGGAGACGGAATTGAAAGTTGAATAGATTCGCCCGGCTTGTACGTTGTTTTATCTGTGGTGAATTGCAGAATACTTGCAGCATCCGGATTTTTTGTTCCTGCGCCATCCCAATACGGCCAGTCGAAATAGCTTATGGAACCGCAAGAGTGTCCACTTTCCATATCGGTAACGCGAATTAAATAACGTCCCCAATTTTCGTTCTCAACTTTAAGTTTAAATGATCCGCGACCATTTGTTGTGCTGATGGTTTGTTCCAATACAGGCGAGTAATAATTCCCCGATACATAGTGCGCCAAACTTTCGTAAGAGGAACTCCACCACCAACGCCAGTCGAGCTTGTACACTTTAACTTGTAAGTTGCTGCGAGAAGTTTTATTGCCGTATTCGTCCACTGAACCGACGATGATCTGATGATCTTTTCCTGTTTCCAACATGCCACCCCACAAATTTCCTTCCGGCACAAGCACACCTACGTAATTTTTGTACGGTGAATAATTTACCGTGAAACGATCGACGCTAAATGCACCGCCTTCTTCAAATACACGTGTGTTGAATGCAGCTTTTAACATACCGGGAGCTTGTTTCACATCCACACCGGCTTCAAATTGAGCAACACCATTTTCATCTAATCGTCCGTCGAATACGGTTTGTTCTTCGCTGTAGAAGCTGGATGCAGGATCGTCAAATTGAAATTTGTCATGACCTTTAAATGTTGTGGTAGTTTGTGCTAAACTCACTCTAACATCAGCCTTCAAATTGCGCGCCTTTGCGCCATGTAACCACTGTGATTGTAATGTCAACTTCGTTTGATCGGCTGCAGAAACTAAGCCGTTTTTACCCACTTCAAACATGATCTTTAAGCGGTTCGGCATAATGGATTCCACTTTCAGATCTTTTGTAAATACTGCGCCACCTACTTTAACTTTTGCAATCCAGCGTCCTGTTGGTGCTTCAGCATCCGTTACAGGCGCAAACGAATAAAATCCGTTTACACCTTGCGCTTTAATCATTTTTTCTACCAACTGACCACGTGGATTATATAATTCCATCGTAACAGGATGTGTGGCAGGTAAGGTTTTTTGTTTGTCCTCCAATATAAAACCAAGGAACAATGTATCTCCCGGACGCCATACACCGCGTTCTCCGTAAATAAATCCTTTCAATCCTTTCTGTACGGTTGCGCCGGCAACATCGAATGCACCTAAGGAAAGCGAAGTGCCATCATCCAGTTTCAAATAACCACGTTGTGTTCCGTGTTTAGCAATTAATAAAAACGGTTTTTTCTTACCTACGTTTACTTTCGCCAAACCTTCTGCATCGGAAACAGATTTTGTGATGAGTTGATGTTGGAAATCGTAAATTTCTAACTGAGCACCTGCAATTGGTGTTGTAGTTTGAAGTTGATTTACAGCTAGGAGCATACCTCCATCATTTCCTTTCTTCGCTAATAATCCTAAGTCGGAAGCCAGGAAATTTTTACTGATACTTCTTCCGTAATAATAGGATGGATCGCAAGGATCATCACGATCACCATCCCACCAATAATACGAGTCGTCGGAATAATCGCTGTAATAACCGTAGCCATCCGGATCTTCTTCCTCTTCTACATTTTCCTCTATGGCAACCGGTGTTTCGCTGGAATCTTTCGGACAGTCGTACGTTGAATAGGCTTGCTTGAAACTTAAAGTAACGCGGTATATAGCTCCGGGTTCAGTTTTAACTAATTCGGAAAGATCTAACGAGTACGTGCCCCAACTGCTGAGTTCTGCTTTGTTGGAAACATTTAAATCTATTTTTTTCTTGATGATTTTTTTACCGACACGATATAATTCGCTTGAACCGTCCAACGAACTCACTTGCAAGAATTGAGGAATATTGTTCTCGTAAATTTTGATGATCCGTACATCAACCGCATTTAAACCAACTGCCTGGAACGGGAATAACATACCGCGATCTGTATTGGGCAAAATGACGCCTGTTCCAACCAACCGAATTCCCGGTTTGAGATCTTCGAACTTCACACCTGTAGAAAATCCTGCAGGCATTTTAGTTTTCAAAATGTTCTTGATGCCTTTATTGACACGCAGCGTGTAATCACCGCTAAGATGGTCGGACGGATAAGCTTTGATATCATTGTCCTGGATGGTATATCGCATTGGAACGATATCTCCGTTTAGGGTGATTAATCCGTCTACACTTTGTTTTTCATCCAATGGATCAGAAAACTGAATGATGATACATTGTTGTTCACCTTGCTCCAGTCGCACTCCGGTTACTTTAAAATCTTTAAGGGAAGGAATAGCTTGCTTCACTGATCCGGTTTGGCTTCCACCAATTGCTTTTGCATCCCAGTTCAACACAATTTCACCCGCAACATCGGTGCGTGCAATACTGTCAACAACAAAATAGCGTGTTGTGTGGTTGGATTCATGGGTCCAGCGCACCGGTAACTTTTTTCCATTTTGTGTGGCAGTAAATGTCTTTTCAGCTTCTTTGTCATCCGCAGCATCATTGGTGTGCAACGTACCTTTCAATTGTTGCCAGCGCAATGTTTTTTTGTCAATTGTCTTGGTTCCTTCAATTTGAACTACTACGCCTTGTTTAAGTGTGCGGAAATTAAATTCCATCACCTCCAGGTCGGCAGGTAAGTCGGAAATCAGCTTCGATAACTTAAACTTCGCCGTATAGGCTTGGTCGGAAGGCAAGCGTTTTGAAGGACGGAATTCCAACGTGCGGGCATCGATCCAGAATGTTTCGCCTTCGATGGAAGGAGAAAAGTCGAAATAGGAATCAGCGGTTGGCTTATCGTACTGAATTTCTCCGGTGTAATCTTCCGATAATCGAACTCGAATTTTTGATTCGTTGGAAATCATACCCGAGGTGTATGCAGAAACATACGCACCAAAAGCAGGATTAATTTTTGTTGCCGCCGGAGCCGATTTGCTGTCGGAGGCAATAAACGGCACAATCAGCATGGTTAAGGTAACCGCGCCGGCAAAGAAGAGAAGAAGTCGCTTAGACATAGGTTGTTTGTGGCTTGTTATGGATCAAATGTAGTGTGAAAAAAGCGCATGAAACATGCGCTTTCACGGATACTTTTTATTTGCCGGATAGAGCTGGATAAGTGTTGAATATGGACTAACAATTGTTTTGTTTAACGGACAATATTCAACTTTTTCAGTTCCACACCTTGATTCGTGGTGATACGGACAAAGTACATACCTGTCGGAAGAGCAGCAACTGAAATTACTGAAGTGCTTGCATTAACTTGTGCAGAAAGAACCAATAGTCCAAGAGCATCCAGTATTTCCACTGTTTCGGTCCGGACTGCAGGATCTGAATTTGTAATTACAACTTGTTCATTTGCCGGATTCGGATAAATCACAAATCCGTTATCAACTAATGATTCTTCTTGTAATCCAACTACAGATGAAACCCCGCAGGCGAAAGTGTATTGCCCTAAAGCAAGTGAATCAACTTCTACATATCCATACTTAGAAGTTGTCGCGGAACCAATACGAGTCTTGGTGTAATAAGGCCATTCGCGCCAATCATCAGCAGCATTTCTGCGATACAACAAAATGATTGAATCTTGATTAACCGGCATCAAATCGTGATCTAACCATTGGGAAGGGCCTGCTGTGCTTGTGGTTCTTCCATCGTAATATAATCGTGCTTTTGCATAAAATGTGGTTGGTAATACGCCGTCAATATTCCAATAACGTTCGGATGAAATTCTAAAATTGTTAACGTTATTTTTAATCGTATCCGGTGCAACCCAGTTATGTTCTATTCGCACCAATGCCGTATCACTGATGTTGTTTACTGTTAATGTGCATCGTGCATGTGTATACACAAACTGACCGGTTGCTCCGATTACTCGATGTTCATCGCTGATTGCATCGGATATTTTTTCATTGAAATCAACGGCAGTATAAACAGGTTGAAAGGGTAGGGAAGTGGTGAATGTTGCCAGAGGGCCACTAACAAATCGTCGTTCATTGATGGTGTCTCCATTCGCGCTGAAGAACGTGAAATCGAGTGGTACGTTCGTAAAATAGTTTGGAGCTCCACGCAACTTTTGTTTTACATAAACAGTAACGTCAAACGAATTTCCCACCGGCAATGCAGTTACGGAATCTGTTGAGAATTGCGGAAAACCTCCGTTAAAAACCCAATCGTTGAAAAAATCGTTCAGATAAGTTAAGCCCGTTGCCGTAATTAAGTTATCACGGAAGTCCGCACTACTCACATCTTTGTATTCACTTTGCGATAAATGATAACGTAATCCTGCGAAGAACAGCGAATCGCCCATATAGCCGCGTAACGTATGCGCTACATCTGCGCCTTTCAAATACACATGATCGCCATAGGTATAATTGTGTGGAACTCCGGAAACTGCACGGAATCCGTTTTCGCGCAAGTGAGCAAAGTGAACAACATCATCATGATTGGCTAAAATTCCTGCGCGATAATTGTTAATGCCATACACCCATTCGAGAAACAAATATTCCGAATAGGATGCCCAACCTTCGTTCAGCCACATATCTTCTGCCGTTCTGCACGTAGCCAAATCACCGAACCAATGGTGCGATAGTTCGTGCGCCATTAATGTTTCATATGTCAACGAACCGTTTGCTGCTAAACGCGGATAAGCAATGTTTGTGGCGTGTTCCATTGCTCCGCTGCTGAAAGGCACCAAACAAAATCCTACACGATTCCACATGTGTTGGTAATAGCGTGCTTCAAACGCATCGATCGCATCCGGCAAATGCACGAAAGAATTTTTCATTCCGGTGGTATCGGCAGGCAATGCAGTTAATACAATAGGAATTGGACCGTTAACACCGTTGTGTGTCCAGTTGACTTGTGTGTAGGGAGCCACAGCAACTGATGCGAGATACGTTGGAATTTCTTCATTCATGTACCATGTTCTCCACCGAACACTGTTGGCATCTGTAGTATCCGATGTTAATGTTCCATTGCAATATGCAATTCGGTTATTGTTTGTGCCAATATGAAACGTGTACTTGCTACGTTCAACAAAATTGTCGAAGCATGGAAACCACACACGACCGTAGTTGTGCGGATTGGCATCAAATCCAACTCCAAGATTAAAAGCATAGCCGCTGGAATAATAAAATCCGCCCCATCCGGAAGCATCGGTTTGAGGATTGCCGTGATAGTACACACGCAATTGAATGGTGTCAGACACATTGATTGCGTTGGGCAATGATGCGATGATCAGTGTGTCGTTATAGCTGTAATTGATGCTTTGCTGATTCAGTGTGACCGAATCAACGGTGAGTTCCAGCAAATCAAGCGAAACCGTAGTGATATTATTCATTAACGGAGTCAACTGAACATCGGTGTAACCGGCGATAGTGTTCGTCGTGAAATCGGTCATGTTCAGATGAATCATGTAGTGCAATACATTCAACGTGTCGCTACGTTCGTTGGTAGCTGCCGGTTGTGTGTTGTGATGGGTATAGGGTGCATGACGATGGTGGCAAACAGGACGTTGCTGCTGCGCGTGTAAGAACGCAACGATAAAAAGACTGCAAAAGAAAAGGGCATTTTTCATGCCCTTAAGTTAGTTAATTCTGCGCTCTATTTGGATGAATTACGCGTGTACGGCATACATCTTTTCGCGCTGACGCTTCACTTCAGGATCTGAAATGTATTCATCGTAAGTAACCATCTTATCAATGACACCACTAGGCGTGATTTCAATAATACGATTAGCAACTGTTTGCATAAATTCATGGTCATGTGAAGTGAACAGTACTACACCTTTGAAATCTTTAAGCGAGTTGTTAAATGCCGTAATTGATTCCAAATCCAGGTGATTGGTGGGTTCGTCGAGAATTAAACAGTTAGCTTGCATCAACATCATGCGTGAAGTCATGCAACGCACTTTCTCACCACCGGAAAGGACACTTACTTTCTTCAGTGTTTCTTCGCCCGAGAACAACATTTTTCCGAGGAACCCACGAATGTATGTTTCGTCCTTTTCTTTGGAATACTGGCGCAACCAATCTACAAGGCTGTCATTGCCTTTGAAATATTCTGAATTGTCGTTAGGTAAATAAGCATGCTGAATCGTTTGTCCCCATTCGATTACACCTGCATCCGGAGCAAGATCACCAACTAAACAATCGAAGAACTTAGTTATAGCTAGGTGGTCCTTGGAAAGCACCCCAATCTTGTCACCTTTATTCAAACGGAAGTTGATATCACTAAATAGAGGAACACCTTCATGCGATTTACTCAAACCTTCCACATTCAAAATTTGATCTCCGGGTTCGCGCTGCATCTGGAAAATGATAGCAGGATATTTCCGGTTACTCGCCGGAAGCTCATCCACATTCAGTTTTTCCAACAACTTCTTTCTGCTGGTGGCCTGACGAGACTTAGAAGCATTAGCAGAGAATCGCATGATGAAATCCTGCAATTCTTTACGTTTATCTTCCACTTTTTTGTTCTGATCCGAACGTTGCTTCTGCGCCAATTGAGAAGCTTGATACCAGAACGAGTAGTTGCCGGTAAACATTTGAATTTTACCGAAGTCAATATCGCAAACGTGCGTACAAACAGCATCTAAAAAGTGACGGTCGTGAGAAATGACGATCACGATGTTCTGATATTCTGCTAAAAAATCTTCCAGCCATGCAATTGTTTCTACGTCCAAATCGTTCGTAGGCTCATCGAGTAACAAGATATCCGGATTACCAAACAAAGCCTGAGCTAACAATACACGAACCTTTTCTTTACCATTAAGTTCGTTCATGAGCTTGTAATGATAGTCAGTGCTGATGCCTAATTTGCTCAGCATATCACCCGCATCACTTTCTGCGTTCCAACCGTTCATCTCTGCAAACTCAGCTTCAAGCTCTGCAGCGCGTTCTCCGTCTTTGTCGGTAAAATCCGCTTTCGCATATAACGCATCTTTTTCCTGCATAACCTTATACAACTTCTCGTTACCGCGAATAACTGTCTGCAATACTTCCACATCGTCAAATGCGAAGTGATCTTGTTTCAAAACAGACATGCGTAAGCCCGGAGTAATCACGACCTGACCCTTTGTAGGTTCAATTTCACCGGAAATAATTTTCATGAACGTGGATTTCCCCGCACCGTTCGCTCCGATTATACCGTAACAATTTCCCGGAGTAAATTTCAGGTTAACTTCATCAAACAGTACCCGTTTTCCGAATTGTAAATTGAGATTGCTTACCGTGATCATGCGCGTTGTGGTTTTAAAAAGAGGTGCAAAGGTACAGACTTTACGCGCACGGATTTTCGTCAACCCCTGTTTTTAGTGGGCAACCAACAAAAAACGGCAGCCTTTCGACTGCCGTTGCATACTTTATCAGCCGGTTTAGGCTGCGTTGGCGTTATTTTCTTCGTTTTTGTTCCATTCTTCAAAATGAAGTTCTGACGCTTTGAGCAAATACTGATAGTTCAGTTTTTCGATCAAATCGGGGCGCGAATGCATATTTCGGAACAAATTGATCATTCGTTCGGCGGAAGCCAGTTGCAACAAATTAATGCTGGAACCAATCGCTTTCTGTACCCGTTCGTACGCCATTTCTGTTGACATCGTATCCATAGTGCTACGTTTTATGCTACTTATGCTAATTCTATGCCATATAACGTTTCTCGCATACCAATTGGTATTGCATTTAGTTAATTGGAGCATTTTAAACGATAAATGGTTACTGCGCCGGGTGTATTTGGCGGAATGTCAGGTTAACGCGCGGTCCGCACAATTTGCCCGTTTTGGGCACTGCATGCTGATAAACCGATTGACAACCCGGCTTCATGATAAGTAAAGATCCATGAGAAAGTATCAACGATTCAGTTAATCGCGTTTGTTTATGGCGCAACGAAAATTTACGTTCAGCACCGAAACTTAAAGATGCGATGATCGGATCTAATCCCAGTTCTTTTTCATCATCGCTGTGCCAACCCATACTGTCGCTGCCGTTGCGATATAAGTTACAGAGGACGCTGTTGAAAGGAGTATTAATCGTTGTGCTTACAACGTTTTTTAATTCTTCCAATATCGGAATCCACTTCATCGGGTGAAAGGTAGTTTTGCTGTATGTGTATGAAAGTCCGACATCGGCATACCAAGCCGTAAGACGAGGTTGCATAACTTGCTTGCCGAAAAGTGTGATGTGTTGCTCCTGCCAATGCACTTCTTGAACTAATGATTGCAAATAATCATCAGCTTTTTCCGGAGAGAAAAAAAGTTCGCGAAACTCGACAAATTCATGTTGACCGGATATCTTATGCATTTGGTAACTTCACATGCAGTATTCGCAAAGTAAACAGATTCGAAGACGGTTTTGTTTTCCGCGAATTAACCTTCGACTTGCGTATGAATGGTATTCAATACATCGTTGTTCTTGTACTGACGTTAGTTAGCACAAACTGTGTTGCGCAACATCAGGTGAAACTGAAACAACTTTCTAAATACGAAAGACGTTGGGTGATGGCTCATCCGTTTTTAGCAGGTAAAGCGAAACGGTGTGCAGAACGTACTCGCGTTGTTTGCGATTCGTTGGAACGAAAAGGTGTGTTATACGATAGTAACGGCGGACAGTTAGACGCTTTCCGACACATTTACTGGATGTATTTACTGGGTACGTCAATACGACAGGATGCAGCGAAGAACTTGGGAATTGCGCATGAGAAAGGAAATTACCACCAATTTAAAAAAGGACGAATGGAAGATGGCGCCCGACCCGATTCGTTAGGTTCTGTAATGGATGAGCTGAACAATCAAATTGGTTTGCGACTCGCTACTGATACTTCTGTTATGCAATCCAATGCCGTTAACAAGATTTTAAATGTCATCTGGAACGGCGAAGCTTATATTGTTAAGAAGAACGCAATGCAACAACGATTGAATTGTGCGGGAACAGTAGTCGATTATTCAAAGTTTAAGTTAAAATGGAATCTTCCCGGCTGCCTGGTTAAGTCGAACGAGATTATTGTTCCGCATTAGGTATATGCTGATCGACTTGTATCGCAGTAGAAAGCAATTTCAACCTGTTGTTGCTATTTAAGCCACGGATGCAGATAGTTGCTGTTCACACGAGCTATTTATTCGGGCTGATGTTCGTAGAGAACAACATGTCTTTTCCTATAAACGACCTCATAATTGAGCGAGTCCATTGCTGACATTAATTTGTGCGTACACAAGGTGTCTTTATTGTTGTTGATGTTACCTACAAACATTACATAATCTATTTGTCGGGTAGGTTTACTTTTTTCCGTTTTCCATCCATTCAAGCAATGCAATTCCTGCGGATCATATGAAGCAAGGGTAAAACGATAGGGGAATTGGGAGTCGTTATTTTTTAACGGAAAATATTCCTGTGCGGTTTCATAATTATTAAGCAGTGCAACATCTCGTCCCGCAATGGCATACTCACCTGAATGAAAATCAAGTACTTCATCCGAAAAGGAGTAAACAACAATAGTGCTCCTTTCGCGGATGTAATTGCCTGCTTCAGTAATAGCATGCACATTGTTATTCAAATGTTCGGCTTGGTCCTTTATCAGGAGATTTTTGCTAAGCGTAATAAATACGGCGACTACAGCGAAGGAATACAGCCACTGCTTTGGATATCGCAATCTGGCAACAATCACCAGCAAAAAAATCCAAGTAATCCACTCTACTCGTACACCAAAAATTCCGCCACCACCTGCTTCTTCTGGAAAGAGTAAAACGGCACCAAAACACAATGCAGTAAATATTGCCAGAAGCAAAGTCAACGATCTCGCTTCCCTATTTGCGTTCTTGCTTAATATGTACGTATTTATTACACCAATTACAATTACCGCCAAAATAATTACCGCTAGTAATTCGTACAGTGGCTTTACGGATTGTGTTAGTATATGTGCCGAATGCATACTGAAAAAGAAATCCAACCTAGTTGCTATCGGATCGAATTTAAACCCGGTAGATGCGGATTTCCCCAATGTGTAAATTGTAAAAAAAATAAGTGAAGGTGAAAAGCTGAAAACCGCGATCATCAAAGGCTGTAATAATTGTCTGAGGTTGCGTTGACCAATCATCTTAACTGTAAGAGAAATAAACACAAAAAGTCCTGTAAACAACCAAGAAAGCTGATGCGAAAACCAACCCGCAGTAAACAATACTAGAAGTAGTAATACATTGGGCCACCGGGTACTAGGAGAATACTTAAGCCAGGCAGTTATTCCCAGTAACATAAAAACCACTCCAAAGCAAAAATTGTAGAACCCCAGCTGGAAAACTAAAGTCAGCACGATTGGAAAAATCAGGTAACTCATTATTCGCGGATAAGGAGAAACTACAAACATCAACCAACGGAAAGCAAATACAAGTCCGACCCCATAAAGCAAATGAACAATTTTAGCTGCCAATGCAATTCCAAACCATTCATTGAAAAAAGCTAGTAGTATATGCCCGGTCCAATTTGGGGAAGGCAATGTGTTCACTGAAAAAAACTGATTTAAAAAATCATCATTGCCAAACACAAGTTTATACAACACACTCGCATTGTAGCTGTGCGCCGCCCCATCGAGTGTAAGAAACCATTTTGAAGCAGAGAGCGGATTGAGTAGGAATAAAGTTACTCCGCAAAAGAAAATAACTTCGATCCGGTTTCTGAATCTGTCTGAACGTAACAATTTTTCGGGTATGAATATAGACATGTGTGTGATAAATTAAGTATCACCAGATACTCTTATTAAATACTTACGTTAAACTTGTACTCATGAGAGGGAAAATCAAAGTTTGGACGTGTTTAACGGCTAATCGGGCATATACTCATACAGCGTAATTTCGTTCCGCTTAAATATTGCCCTGTAATCGAGTGAATCCATTGCGCAGGAAATTTTTGTGCGGCAAACGGGATCGCCGGTACCTTCATTATTCAAATCGCCAACAATCATAATGTAATCTGCCTGCTTCGCGGGTTTGTTTTTCATTTCCGGCCAGCGCCAGGCACAAGTTACCGCAGGCCAGCTTAATGATGCAAGCTGATAATTGTGAGGCAGTTTTTCGTAATTCCATTCAATCGGAAAGTAGTTGTGCTGTGCTTCGTAATTATCAAGCAAAACCACTTCGCGTCCTGCAATGGCATATTGACCAATGTGCAGGTGCAACCATTTGTAAGTAAATGGCAACACAAGTACTGTAGATTTATCCCGGATATATTTCCCGGCATCACGTGCCGCATGTGCATCAAGGTTGTAATCCAATAAAGAAGGTTTGAAATAAGCGATATGCAGCACCCCAAGTAATACCGAAACTGCACCCGCGGCAGCCCCCAAACGCGATGACAAACGAAATTGAGCTACCAGTATCATCAGAAAAACTATAGCAATCCATACTACTCGTATGCCGATCACCCCGCCGTTACCAATCGCTTCGGGCATAAACAACATGATCAGAAAAGACAATACAAAGATTATCAGCCAGAATAGTTTTTGATTTGATAAGTCCGTAACGTAACTTCTCCGTAATAGGTAATGGCGAACAGCACCTGCAACAGCCAGCGCAGCTAACAGCAACAGAAAGCATATCCCCAGTGCATCCTCCTGACCAAAATAAATCCGAAAAAAAGAACCATCTGAAAAATCACTCCATCTTTTTGATAATGTAACAAAGTGCATTCCCGAACCTCCTCCTCCGTTTGCCATGTAAATAAACAGACAAATAAGCGACGGTAAAGAAATCGCTAGTGCAACTATTCCTTTTTTTAATACTGAAAAAAACTGCTTTTGAGTAATAAGAAGATAAAGCAGATGGCAAAAAACAAACAGCCCGGCAAATGCCCAAGTAAGCTGATGCGAAAACCAAAGCAGCGTTAATGCAATTAAAAGCCACCACGCGCGCCACCACGAAGGGTTTGTCACAAACCTAAGCCAGCTGTTCATTACAACCAGCATGAATACCATGCCCAGACAATAGTTGTAAAAACCAAAAAGGAAAACCTCATTATAAATTAGAGGAAAGACCAGGTAACTCATTAAACGCGGCTGCGGCGAAACCGTAAACATGAGTTGCCGGAATGCCAGGGCAAAACCTACGATATAGGTGAGATGCAGAATTTTGGCTCCGGCTGCCACTCCAAACCAATGCCCTGTGTAGGCCAGCAGCAAGTGCCCCAGCCAGTTTGGCGAAGGCACTGTGTTGATCTTGTAATACTGCCCCAGAAAATCATCATTACCCGAAAGTAAATTGTACAATACACCTGCATTGTAACTGTGCGAAGCACCGTCCTCGGTAACAAACCAATTCCCGGAGGTGATTGGAATCGCAACAACAAACAGCATTACGCCGAAAAAAACTATCTCGGCAATATTGTATTGCGCTTTTCGGGGTATGCGGAGTTTCATTTGTAATGAAGCTTACGGCTTGCCAAGATATACCCAATCGCCATTAAGTTTATGGCACTCGTATTTGGTGAGTGGAATTGCAGAAGTTAATTTTTCTTTGAACGGAAAAAAATTTACGTGCTCATCCAGTGTATAATAGTAGTAACGCTGACAGGGCGTAACTATGAACACTTGCTTACGGGCAATGCGCACAAGCTCTTTCATACATTGCTCCAGCTTGAGCAAATGCTCTACCGTATGGCTGCAGGTTACAACATCAAACGATTTATCGGGGAAAGGCATTTGTTCGATATTGCCTTTAACGTAAGTGTACTCGGTTGAGTCGTCCTTGTCTTTGATATCGAAAGCTGTGAGTTGGAGATTCGGATGACGTTCGCGAATAGTACGCAATAAATAACCATTCCCGGATCCAACATCAATCAGCGATTCGGCTGAAGGATCAATGTTATCCAGAATAAAGGCCAAGCTCGGCTTATTGATATCGGTAATACGGTTGCGTGAAATGGTATTGAGATTATTGTAAAAGCGGTCATAATCTTCCGGAGTGAAGCTGTAAACACGACTTTTAAAATCCATCACTTCGCTAATGTTGCGTCCACGATACGCAAGCCAGAAAAACGGATACATAAACCAGCGGCTGTCACGCACTACCGGCGGAATCCATTCATCCATTACATAGCGTATGGCATTGGTAAGATCTCTATTCATCAGTATCAGGTAGTTCGTTTGTTATACTTTCCCGTAAGGTGATTCCATTTAATACGGAATAAATCAACCAGCATCCCCGGAGCGTGTTTAAGCAAACTCACGCTCGATTCATCGTGACTACTCTTAAATACAACGGGAAGGCGTTTGATATCGTAGTTGCGTTTGAGTGCAATGTAAAGTAGTTCCACATCAAACGCAAAGCTGTTTAAGCGTGAAACACCAAAAAGATCATCCGCAATTTCTGCACGAAAGCCTTTCAGGCCGCACTGTGTATCGTGCAGACCGGTAGTAACAAATCGACCTACGAAGAAGGTGAAAATACCACTTCCCAGTTTACGTGCTCCTGAAATTTCGGTGAAGTAACGCGATGTCTCCAGCGTGCGGTCTCCGATAACAATGTGAAATTGCTTCTCTTCAAGATATTGTATAAAACGTTCCATCGAGGCTTCGTCAAAGGGCACATCGGAATCTGTAAACAATCGTAAAATTCCTTTTGCTTCGCGCATACCGGCTCGCACAGCTCCTCCTTTGCCCATATTTTTCGGAAGACCGATGAATTTGCAACCTGCACGCTTTACAACATCCTCTGTAGCACCGCCATCTTCCGAGCCATCATCAACAACAATAATTTCCCATGTTTTCCCTAAGCTATTCAGCCACTGTTGCAATAACGGCAGCGATTGCTCCAATTGTGCAGCTCCTTTATATGAAGGCAATACAAAACTGATGTCGGTCACGGCTTGCGGTAATAGGTGCGGTTATTGTGTTGAATAGAATCCTTCTGCACATCAAACAGCTGTGTGTTTACAGGTTTGATGAGTAATTCATCGATGTATATGGGTGATTTCTCGGGTATATCGAAATTGAAAAGCGTTACTTTGATACGCTGTTCGGGATGTTTGATGTTAATGATTCTTTCTTCCAGCGACCAGTGCCCTGAAATTGCCACGCAAGATTCAAACATATTCCCATACACCACGGTATCTAATTGGTCTCCGGTGTAGCTTGCCACTTCTACGTAGGATCGTGCAATTAAATCTTGGTCGAAATTCGCTAACCAGAACGTAATGCTGTAATTTCCGGGAATTGCACCGGCTACTTTGGCATCGTAAAGTACATTATAAACGAAACGTCCACCATTTACTTTCATTGACTTTTTCCCGCGAAAAGGTGGCCCATAATTTTGCACTTCTTCAAAATCACGACAAGAGAAATTTACAACCGAATCTGTACTTAGATACGGCCATACGGGCCAAGTTTTTTGTGCTTCAAAGGCTAAAAGGTGTTTGTAATATTGTTGCGCAACACGCTCCTGCATTTTTGAAGGCTGCAAACGATGTACAGTGTAATCCGGAGTTTCAAACAACAACTCGGAAAGGTCAAGTATCTCTGCTTCGTTTGTATTGAGGTCATCTTTACGCGCAATCACCAAAAAAGGTCGTTGATCGGGCAAGCGTGCAAGCAAGCTAAGTGGTTTTACTGGATCTTTAACCATCGCAATGTGCTCGGCGGCTTTCGAAAGTGAACTGCGCCCGGAAAGCATGGAAAGCATGGGTAAACCGGTTTTAAGGGAAATAATATAAGTGATATTAATTATGGCGTGGTTCGCCGGCATAAGCTGTGGTCCCTCGCTGCCGTTATGATAATATGGCAGCGGAAGTATGGCTTGATAATCACTCACCTTGATTTTTCGAAGCCAGGCGTTTTGAGGAAGAATATTTTGTGTATCACTCAACTCCACAATTTCATTATTTAATCGTTCTTGAAGATGTGATGCTGAGCCCCAGGTGTCGAAAAATAACAATGCCGGTACCATAATGGACACCAACCAACGCAACGCTTTGCCGGAATAATTCGTACGATGCTCCACTAATTTCCAAAGCCTATATACAACAAGAATATTTACTACGTAAAAAAACATCCACGCGAATCGTCCTAATGCCCTGAACTGCCTGAGCGGTCCGGCATACTTGATCCAACTACCGTCGTCTTTTAACAGAAACGGCCAACCGAATGAAAGAAACAATAAAAGGAGTGCTGTCAAAACAAGTATATTAAGTACTTTTTTATCCGAAATTCTCAAGATCAAATCAAATCGCCGGCGTATCAGTCGAATTAATTGTATTACCACGATTACCAACAATCCAAATATTGCTGCAAGGCCAACGTATGCTGCTCCTTCATAGCTGCCGCTCTCAGGAAAAAACCAGCCGGATACATATTTTTCGTAAACGCGCCAATAAGGATAAAATACACTGCTCCAATTCGAAGTAAACACCTCGAAGCCCCATGGAATAGACGTTCGATCAGTTTCGTGATCTGTGAGTTGGAGAATTACCTGAGTCAGCACAACCGGAATTACAACTTGAAGCGAGAAATGCAACGCCACAAATTTCACTCGGCTAAACCCTCGGTCGCGTGTGATAAATAAAACAAACCAATACAAGCCGCATGCCGCAAGACAAAACACCAGCATGTATAAATGTGTCGCTGCAGCAAAGAAGATGAGCAGGCCCATGAGCAAACTCAATCTGATGCTCGGATAATCGTAAAATCTAGCTAACGAATAAATCAGTGCCGGAATAATAAAGCTTATAGCAAGAGAATAATGTCCCAACATGCGGTCGAGTTGAGGCGAACAAAACATAATACCTACACCACATAATGCGGCATACCACCAGGGCAACTTCCAATGCTTGAAAAGTGCGTACAAGAAAATTGCTCCAAACAACGGCGAAAATATCATGAGTAGATTGAGTAAACCGATCGATGCTTCAGCAGCGCCGGATCCGAAAATCTTCATGATATTCGTATACATTGGCAGGGCTCCCGTGAAGAAAATATTCTCGCCATCGGGGTAATTCATACTGTGTTGATGCCACCACGCGGTATCATATTTCACGTGGTAATAGGTCTGGTAGTAAATCTGCATACCGTCACCACCTGCTCCAAAGTAGCGAGAGCTCGGATGCGTAACCAACGGGCCGAAATAAAAAAAAGTAAGTAACAGACCAACTCCGATTACAAGAAGCAGTCCTTTATCGGTAAACACACGATGGTAATAAGCTCTCACTTGCGTGCCCAGATATTATACTTGAGAATGCAGAATATCGCCCGGAATCCATCTTTCCAGCCTATTTTCTTACCTTCTTCATACGTACGGCCATAGTACGAAATACCAACCTCATATATACGCACGTTGGGTATGCGCGAAATGCGTGCTGTTACTTCAGGCTCAAATCCAAACCTCTTTTCACGAAGTTTGAGCGATTTGATCATTTTTGAGTCGAACAGCTTATAGCATGTTTCCATATCCGTAAGGTTCAGATTGGTAAACATGTTTGAAAGGAAAGTAAGAAACTTGTTGCCTATGGTGTGCCAGAAGAAGAGAATACGATGCGGACGCCCTCCCATGAACCGCGAACCAAAAACCACATCGGCAAAACCGTCTACAATGGGTTTGAGGAGAATATTGTATTCTGCCGGATCGTATTCCAGGTCAGCATCTTGAATTATGATATAATCGCCGGAGGCAATTTCAATGCCTTTATGCAACGCAGCGCCTTTTCCCTGATTATAGGGTTGATTAAATAATCGGATGTCATGCCCGACATGATCAGCTATGTATTTTTCCACCACAGCCTGAGTATCGTCCTTAGAGCAATCATTTACTATGACAATCTCCTTGGTCATGTTCTGGATAAGTTCAACAGCAATCACCTTGTTGAGAATCAGATGAATAGTGGCGGCCTCGTTATACGCAGGAATAACGATACTGAGTTTTTTCGGTGTATTCATTTGGAAATTGGTGTCGAAAGATAGGAGTTTTCGGCGGTTTTTCCTTAAAAACCTACTCCCGTATAGCTACTGTGCTACACCCGCACTTACGCGTAAATTGTCGAAGTAAAGTCGATCCCTTGAGCGTACAAAAAACATAGCTACAAGGGTATCTCCTGAACAAACAGGCATGTCCAGCAAATTTCTGGTGTATATATGCTTCCATGCATTCTTGCCCGGTAAATGATTGAGCAAATTAAATTCAGTCATCGCAATATGTTCAATATTTTTTCTTTTGATGTAATACAGAATTGATGCGCCAAAATGCGACTGCGCCCGATATGCATCCAGATGAGTGGAAATATGCAAGTATTTGTCATCGAGCGAATCCGGAATGGCAAACTTTTTTGTGTAAGGATATACTTCTCCGGCACCGCCAAATAACACATTGCTCGTGCCGTGGGGTGTCCCTGAAATATTTACCACTGCTTGTTTGTAGGTTGGCCGATCAAAGTTCTCTTCAATCAAGGCCCAATCGGACACTGAATTGAACGATTTATTCTGCATGAGTAAAACCTTTCCCTCATTTAGCGTTTTATAGAGTCGGTAACCCGGATATTTGTTCTTATCACGAGAATAAATAAGTAACCACTGGTAAGGTGTCAAAGGACTCTTTATTTCATGAATTCCTGCGTTTTGCGAAATCCTGTCTGTGCTCCGGAGGTAATTCAGATTAGGAAAAAATTGCATTTCAATACCTGCCACAATCATTTCTTTTTTCGCCAATGCATTTATTTCGGCAGCAATTTCATTCATCGTGCGTTCATATGGCCAGTCGCGTTGATAAGAAAGATTAAGGACGAAGGGAAATAAAGCAAGAGCAGGAGGTAAGGGCAGATAAATTGCCCATGCAATTTTCGGTTTGTTTTTAACTAATCGAAACAGCTGCACAAACAACAACATGAGCAGTGGTACGTAAAACAATGCTGTACGTTCAGTTAAGAGATTTGTACCCAATACTGCACTTTGCAGCAAGGGACCGAATACCGAAAGTGCAGCGGCACCGCTGAGTACAATTAGAAACGACTGATCTGCATTGAGCGCTTTACGCCATTGCTTAAGAAGAAGTACAACAGCTGTGATAATGCCTATGATCGCCGCAATAAGAAAAAATGCTGCGCCGCAATCTTTCAAAAATGCAGGAAACGTTATCTCATAAAGCATCCGGTCAATCAACGAACGCCATGTTATCTGAAACCAGCTTCCACGTGCTCCAAAAAATAGAGCGCCAGCTTCCTTTAGTTTCATGGAATAGGGGACAAGGAGCAACACAACAACCAGAGCAGGAAAACTGACCAACTGCATGCGCACAAACTTAGCCTCCCACTGCAGACGCGATGCAACTGCAGTCAAACGCAACAGTACAGCAGCTGTTGCACCAAATAAAACATAAATAAGCGTAAGATTTGCAAACGCAGCCAATGCAAGCATGGAAAGGCCCCAAAATGCATCTCGAAGGTGGTTATCCCGACACCAGCGCCAGAGCATCCAAAAACCGGCCAGCATTATTCCGTTACCTAATCCGTATCCGCGTGCAATGGAAAAAAATTCCAATAAATAGGGATGCCCTGCCAGCAAAAGAAAAACGGCCACTTGCCTGAGTGGATTTTCTTCGCGGCGCGAAAAACACAGGGCGAAAACTAAATAAACAATGCCCGCAAGAATATTTGGTATTCGCAAGTAAAACTCACTGCTGCTAATACTAAACTTCATCAGCCAAGTATTCAGCAAGTGATTATTAGCTGACATCTCTGAATTCACCTCAGGCCACCAGTCGTCGCTTCGTACATACAGGAGCCAAGAGAACGACTCATCCCAAGTAAACGGAATCGTCCATGCCCGCACCACAATGTAAATCACTGCAGCTAGAGCCAGTGCAGCCGGCAGCAATGGCAGGGTGCGTAGCTTACTCCACATTTAATGTTTGTTTCGGCTTAATTAAGTTGCATTTCAGGAATATCTCCTTCAATGATTAGGCGACCGGCAGTCGCGTTTTTTATTTGCTCTACCGAAATGCCGGGAGCGCGCTCAAGAAGAACAAAGCCCTTGCCTTTTACAACTTCAAGTACGGCAAGTTCAGTTACAATTTTCTTTACGCAGCCTACGCCTGTCAGCGGCAACGAACACTTAGGCAGCAGCTTCGATTCTCCGGCCTTGTTAACGTGTTGCATGGCTACAATAATGTTTTTGGCTGCAGCAACAAGATCCATTGCACCACCCATGCCTTTCACCATTTTGTTCGGAATTTTCCAGTTAGCAATGTCGCCTTCCTCACTTACTTCCATTGCTCCCAATATCGTAAGGTCAACTTTACCTGCGCGGATCATACCAAAGCTTAGTGCAGAGTCGAAGTATGCTGTGCCGGGAATTTCCGTTATGGTTTGCTTGCCTGCGTTTATCAGGTCGGGATCTTCATCACCTTCGAAAGGAAACGGTCCCATGCCCAGCATGCCGTTTTCTGATTGTAAGATTACGTTGACGCCTGCGGGAATGTAGTTGGCCACCAGCGTAGGGATACCAATGCCGAGGTTTACGTAATAACCATCGCGCAGCTCTTGTGCAATACGTTTTGCGATACCGTTTTTATCTAACATAGTCTGCTTTGAATAATGGTTTATTATCCGCGCTTACGAACAGTTCGTTGTTCAATGCGTTTCTCGTAATTGTTGCCTTTGAAAATTCGCTGCACAAAAATGCCGGGAATATGAATGTGATCGGGATCAATTTCGCCGGGTTCTACAAGTTCTTCTACTTCAGCAATAGTAATTTTTGCAGCACCTGCCATCGGATCGTTAAAGTTGCGAGCGGTTTTACGGAATACAAGATTTCCGAAACGATCGCCTTTCCAAGCTTTCACTATCGAGAAGTCAGCATTGAAGGCGGTTTCCAACAGGTAGTGACCTTCTTCTCCCTGAAATGCAAAGCGACGTGATTCTTTGCCTTCTGCTACTTCGGTACCGAAGCCGGCTTTGACCCATACAGCGGGCATGCCGTATTTTGCAGCCATGCAGCGTGTGGCTAACGTGCCTTGTGGCACAAGGTCAACTTCAAGTTCACCACTCAGCAACTGGCTTTCAAACTCCGCATTTTCACCGACATAAGAGGAAATCATTTTTTTTACCTGACGTGTTTTCAGCATAAGGCCAATGCCAAAATCATCTACGCCGGCATTGTTAGAAATGCACGTTAGCCCGCTAACGCCTTTGCGTACAAGCGCTTCAATGCAGTTTTCGGGGATGCCGCAAAGCCCGAAACCACCCAGCATGAGGGTGGCTCCGTTTTCAATATCACGCACGGCCTCATCGGCTCCGGATACTACTTTATTCATAGGTTATTTTCTGTTGGAAATAGGTCCTAAAGATAGCTGTTTTCGCCCGTTCAACGCGTAAAAAAATGGATTAAGCACTGTTAACGTGTATGTCGAATTTGATACACTAACAAGATTGTAATCACTAATTCACCGGAAATCGAATTTAATATCGTGTGAAGTGATTGTCTGAATTGGACTATAGATCTATTGAGGTTATAATTTCCTTAGCGTCATTAGTGTGGAACAGTGCTTAAACTGTAACTACAAATACAACAACGAATATATGCCCAATGCTCGGTAAAGTCAAGTAGAATTGAATTGACGCATTCAATTCATGGTGGTCGTACTTACTTTACATCTGAATAAAACTCTCGAACAAACGCTACCATTTGGTTGTCGGTGAGCTTGTCAGAATTTTCCATGTGCAGTGTTTTGCCATCGAAGCGGGAGTCATCCATTACAACATTAAAGAATTCCTTTTTTGCTGTTGTTGGCCCGAATATCAAAATGTGTTGATAGTCTTTTGCGAAGTCAGCAACACTTTGAAAATAGCTTTTCAGCGTATTTTTTTCGATTTGATTCGTTTTGTATTCGTTATTCCCGAAACGTGATTGAGCCACTTGCGTTTCATTGGAACCTTCACCTTCATAACGCGGTTGGCTCTCGTGTTGATTCTTGATGGTAGCCACAATTCCCTTATCTCCGATGATGCAATGGGCAGTGTAATGATCCATCCAAATTCCAATTTTGCTCATATCTTTTTTTCTTCAAAGAAAGACCTGAACGTGATTTTGGAATATGCCGATGGTCAACTCTTAAACTGATTGTAGTCAGTTTTTGATTTGTTACTTAAAAAACATTTTTCGGATTGATAAACGACGTGTTCCGGGTTTGAATACACCATGTTCTGCATTGCGCACATCTTCTATACTGTAAAATGCATTAGGTTGAACAGCTTCAATAGTGGCAATTACATCCAAAACATTTTTTCTCGCTACCACCGTAAAAATCAACTTTACCGGACCTTTTGCACCTTGTCCGTCGAGTATCGTAATACCATAACCTTTTGCACTTAATGCATCAATAAGATTCTGATTGTTGATACTGCTGCTGGCAATGATTCGGATTACCTGTGTTCCTAATGCCAGACGTTCTTCGATGCGCATACCGACGTAAGTGCCCATTGCAAAGCCCGATGCCCATGCCAAATAGGAGAAAACATTATCCACATGATTCATCACCTGCTTCATGGCGATCAACCATATCAACACTTCGAAAAAACCGATAAACGGTACAATCTTGCGAAAACCTTTCGAGATAAAAATATTGCGAAGCGTGGCGAGTGTCACATCACTCATGCGTGCAATAAAAATCAGTAATGGTAAAATGACGTAATTAATAACGTCGTCCGGAATTGACATGATGCAAAACTACATGGTATGGATGCATGTTTTGCGTTCAGTTTTCAAAAACTATTAACGTCTAATCACTTTGGCATGTCGGGCTTTCCCATTCTGAGTGACACGAACAATATATGTTCCGGGCGCAGTGATGGAATTAACCTTGTGGGTAATCATTGATGCGCCCGTTGCAACAAGCTGCTGCGAATAAACGCTTTGTCCGTTCAGGTTAAATATTTCAACGAGCGCATTGCCATTATTTTCCATTGGAATCTCTACAGTGAAATCATCCGCAAAAGGCACCGGGTAAGCAAGCAACTGATTATTTATTTGTTCAAAATCATTTACCGTGACGATATCATTGACACTTGTAATTGTTGCGCTATACACGCCGTTCGCATGCGTACCTACAACAACGCGACCATCGGAAATACGCGTATCAATCATATCGCATACTACAGCCCCAATAGTAGTTTCACCCTGACGCACCCAAACGGTGTTGATGTCGTTAAGTGTATCCGTTGCGTATAAACCTGTACTGGTTGCAGCAAGGTAAATTGTACCATCCGAAACAGGTAATACACTCACCCAACGAACGGAAGGACCATTGCCGGAACCCGTTGCAAATTGCTCCAGATTACCCCCTGCTTTATTCCAAGTGGTACCACCATCCGGACTTCTCCAGATGCTGTAAATGCTGTAGTTGGAAAATGCCACGATCACTTCATTGCCGTTATTCGGATTAGTAGTAATACAGCTGATATAACCCGTGCTTGGGAATGCGGTTGGCGTGACATCAATTGGAGTTGGTGTTCCGACATTGGCATTGTCAACACGATATATACGCTTCTTGTCAGTGCCGTAGAATACACGGTTGGCCGGCGTTTTGCACGCGTGCACAGCAGTGATTCTGGAATTTGCGGTTGGCACGGAATCATTCCAACGCACCCAATTGGTGCTGATAGAGTCCCATTGATTGTCGAGCGGAATACCGGCAAGATTATCGTTTCTCCACAAATATTTTCCTCCCGCCATGTACATGATGTTTTGATTGTTCGGATCCAATGTAAATGGATTGATGAATAAATAATCTTCTGCTCCAATCGGATCGATTCGTCGATAACCGGTTACATTTCCGTTGTTATCCACTTGCGCTTTATTCATTTTTCCATTTTGAATGGAGAAGTAGTACATGCCTGCTCCGTCTTCTATCGCGCAATACGATCCATCACCACCACGAACATGCGACCATGGTGCAGTTGCACTTGCAGTATTCGTCCACCAGGTGCCATTATCTTGTAAACCGCCAACGATAATATCACTGTTGGGTGTTCCGTGATCTAAGGCGACAGTGTAATACTGTGTAGTGAGGTAACCATTGTTCAGCGATTGCCATGAAACACTTTGTGCCATGCAATTGGTGGTCTTAAAAATGCCGCCATCATTGGCATTGAAGAATACATTAGGATTGGACGGTGAGAAGGCAAATGCGTGCTGATCAGGATGATGATTGGTATAACTTCCGATAAACGGAAAATTAGTGTACGGTTCATAACCACCTATGTACGTTGTTGATGTGGTATCGTTGAAACGATTCGTGTTGCGGTATGTGTTCGTTCCACCGATGAAAACTGTATTCGGATCATCGGGTTTAACAGCAACAACTAAATCATACGAACCTTGTGCATTGAAGTCACTGAAAATTCCTTGTTGTTGTCCGGTTGGCAAATTCATGCTCAAGTCTTCCCACTGCCCACCGCTGCCGGATCCATTACCGTTGATGTAGGTGTATCTCCACAGCACATTGTATTCTACGTCTCCGTTAAAGTTGGTGTCGGGCATTCCCAAACCTTCTGTGTTGCCGAGAAAATAAATTTCATTGTTATTGCTTGGATTAATTCCCATCACCACACGATTGCATAAAGAATCACCGAATAGAGAAGTAGAAATTTTCGTCCACGATGAGCCCTGATCATTACTTCTCCAGATGCCGCGCTGAGGACCATCAGAACTTAACGTAGCATACACGATGCCTGAATCCGCAACAGCTACATCAGTGAAATATGAATATGCAGATGTACTGCCGCCTCGCACAACAGTCCAATTAGTTCCACCGTTAACTGATTTGTAAATGCCGCCCAAACACGCAGCATAAACTATATCGTTGATCGTGTCATTTTTATCCAACGCTACATTCCAGTTCATGTCCCAAAATGAATCGAAAGATTGTGGTGTATTGGTTGTGGTAGCTGCTAATGGTTGCCATGTTGCACCATTATCCGTACTCTTCAACATACCATTGCCCAAAAAATACGCGTTACCGCCACTTGCAGATTGTCCGTACGCTTCACCTGATCCTGCATACCAAATTTGGTGTTTCCCCGGACGAGGATCTTGAACTAAGCAAGTAATGCCGTGATAAGCCAATGCCGGTGTTACCTTCTGCCACGTTGCACCACCGTCATTAGATTCCCAAATGCCTCCACTTGTACTGCCGGCCAGTAAATGACTTTCATTCATGCGATCAATAGCAAATCCTCGTGTACGTCCGCCTACATTATGCGGTCCACGAGAAGTCCAGGCTGTCTGCATACGATTCATGCTGTGATGAGCGAATGCAGCATCATTGGGCAATGTGCTCGAATACATCAATTCCAGCTCGCGAATATTCTCGGGTAGTTTTCCGTCAGGACCTGCCAATCGTTGCAGTTCCCACTGTTTCCGTTTTGATACAGACTCTTCCATTGCATCTCCCGCAATTTGAACGTGTTCGGAGGAGCGGGAGATAACAAAAACAGTTGCTGCAATTCCTACTGTAACAGGAATAATAAATCGCTTCATATGAATTGAATTAAGACCGGAGAATAATCACTTAATAGAGCAGAGGATTGTGGTATTTCTCAAGTGAAGATACAACCTTGCGCGGTGAAGGGCAAGTGCCGTTGCAACGATGATATCAGATGAAGACGATCACGAGTGGTAATTCCTATTACCTTCGCCCATGCTTTTTCGAAAGTTGTTATTTATTCTGCTGCTTGCGTCCGGTTGTGCTACAAAGAACAGTCGTTGTTTTAACGATGCAACTTTAGCAGCGGAATCGAAACGTCTGCAAGGTTCCTGGGTTTCTACCTCATACCTGGATACACTTACTCTTTATCGTTCGTGGGTTTATGCAAACAGCTCACAGGAAAGGTTTCCTGAACTGATTTTTAATTTTCAATCACCGCTTCGTGATACATTGCTGAATTGGTGGAATTACTCTCCGGTGTTATCTGAAATTCGCTCGAATGTAATTGCCTCGTGTGTTAATGATACGTTGCAATGGCGCTGGTACGATTCACGCTTAACAAGTGAAGAGAGGTGGTGGCTTCAACGATTAGATAATGGTTTCTTGTTGTTGAGCGATTCCCGGAAAGAATATTCTTATCAGCAAATTTCGGACAGCGTTTGTTATCGCGATAAATACGTTATGTCGCCCAAAGAAGTAGCAATTAATCAACTGCTGTTGGAAGGGCAGTGGACGGATCAATCGGATACCATTATTCTGACTGAAAGCGGTGGCGTTGCAGATTGGAAGAACTGGAAATATTATTACACGAATTCTGAAGAAATAGATGCCGATGAACCCGATGTCATCACTGTTTACAATAGTTATGAAGCAAAGTCCTACGTAGTTACGTTTGAAAATGAAACTATGAATTGGTACGACTATTTACCTCCCGATCAATTGGGTTCATGGACGCGAGGACCTTTGGTTCGCTCCTGGCGAAAAGTTCACGCGGTTCAGTAAATTTCATTCAGCTTTTTGGCAATGTGCAGCACTGCAGGACACACCATTGTATTCTTCATGGTGAGATCCATGATTTGTACCACCTTTTTTCTGTCGGTATGCGGATATTCACGACATGCATTAGGCCTATGCTCGTATACTAAACAATAGTTGTCGGCATCCAGAAAAGGGCATGGGGCTGAGTTCAACACATAGTCGCCGTCTTCATCCAGATGCAGATACTTATCAATAAATGCTCCCGGTTTCATGCGGAGGTGATGCGCTACACGTTCAATGTCGCGTTGATAGAAAATGGGTGAAGTGGTTTTGCAACAGTTCGCACATTTTAAACAATCGATTTCCTCAAATGCTTCATCATGCAATTGATGTACAACTGCTTCCAGATTAGCGGGTTTCGTTCGTTTCAACTTAGCGAACAACTTTTCGTTTTGTCCTCGCAAAGCCACTGATTGTTTTCTGAAATCATCAAGATTCATGACGCGAAGGTAAATTGAAGTTCAGTGAATTTCATCAGTACATCATGAACTTGTGCGTAATAATGAGTCGATTGCAGTGAAACAAAAAGAGCGACTTGAATCGTCGCTCTTTCAGGAATTAATTTAAATGCTGTAATATTTTATCGACACTCGCTTTAGCATCACCGTAAAGCATTTCAGAATTCGGTTTGTAAAACAATGGATTGTCTTCCCCCGAATATCCTGCAGACATCGAACGTTTCAGGATAATTACTTTTTCTGCTTTCCACGCTTCAATAACAGGCATACCGTAAATTGAACTTGCAGGATCGTCTTGCGCACTCGGATTCACAACGTCATTCGCACCGATTACCATCACAACATCCGTATCGGGCATGTCATCATTAATTTCATCCATCTCCAGAACGATATCGTACGGCACATTAGCTTCCGCAAGTAATACGTTCATGTGGCCCGGCAAACGACCTGCAACCGGGTGAATCGCAAAGCGCACATTCTTTCCTGCATTGCGCAATTTTTGCACCATCTCATAAATCGGATATTGCGCTTTCGCTACAGCCATCCCGTAACCCGGAACAATAACTACAGACTTTGCTTCTTTTAATAATGCCGCTACTTCTTCGTGGTTGAGTGATGTTACTTCACCTTCCATCGCTTTCTTCTCCATGCCTTTGTTGGATGATCCGCCGCTTGCAAAAATTACTGAGAAGAAGGAACGATTCATTGCATGACACATGTGCATAGACAGAATTGCACCGGAACTTCCAACCAATGCTCCGGTAACAATCAGCAAGTCATTACTCAACATAAATCCTGCTGCAGATGCTGCCCAGCCGGAATACGAGTTTAACATACTTACTACTACCGGCATGTCACCACCGCCAATTGCCATTACTAGTACAACACCGATAAATGAAGCTATTAACGTCATGATGCCCAGATATAACATGCCTGACGTGCCTTCTGCACGGCAAAACAAAACACCCAATGCAACGCAAGCAAGAAACAATACGAGGTTCATTGTCTGAAGGCCGGCAAAACTCCAGGGCTTAGATGGAACTTTACCGTCCAATTTCCCCCACGCGATAATTGATCCGGTGAACGTAATTGCTCCGATAAAGATGCCGACGAATACCTCAACCAAATGTATCGTGTGCGCAGCTCCTGTTAAGCTTTGTGTGTTGGGGTCGAGATAAGATCCGAATCCAACTAAAACTGCCGCTAATCCGACAAAGCTGTGCAAAATGGCAACCAATTGCGGCATGGCGGTCATTTCAACTTTACGCGCCACCATAATTCCGATTACGGAGGCAATCGCAATAGCGCCAATAATGTAAATATGCCCTTCAACTCCTTTACCCAAAACGGTTGCAATGATCGCGATGATCATACCTACAATGCCGTACAATACACCGCGCTTTGCAGATTCTTGTGAGGATAAACCGCTTAAGCTTAATATGAACAGAATACTGGCGAATAAGTATGCTGCTGTTTGAATTTCCTTTGCTATAAACATAACTCTCAATTAATTCCTTAAATCAGGATAACGTTAATGATTTCTTGACGAATTATTTCTTGAACATTTTGAGCATACGGTGTGTCACCACAAATCCACCAACGATATTAATGCTTGCAACTAAAATGGCGACAGTAGCTAAAATGGTCATGATGTTGGAAGCATCATTTTTCGTTTGCAACAAACCTCCGACGATAATGATACCACTGATGGCATTTGTTACCGCCATGAGCGGGGTGTGCAATGCATGTGTAACGTTCGTGATCACCTGCCATCCGACAAACACCGCTAAAACGAAAACCGTAAAGTGCTGAATAAACGCTGATGGTGCAAATGCTCCAACCAATAATAATAATGCACCAACAACACCAATGCTAATTACCGTGTTGATAGCTGTTTTCTTGGCTTTAGCTTCGTCCGCAGCTTTAATTTCTTCTGCTGTCGGAGCCGCAACTTTTTTGGCACCGCCGCCTGCTGTTGGGCTAACCTGCAATGGAGCAGGAGGCCAATTGATGTTGCCGTTATAAGTTACCATGGCTCGGGAAACCACAGCATCTTCCATGTCAATTTTAAATTTCTCAGCCTTACCCATGTCATCCAACAAATGACACAAGTTGTTGCCGTACAATTGCGAAGCCTGATTCGGCAATTGATTCAGTTTACCGACAATAGTTACGCCGTTGTCGGTAGTGTAAACTTCACCGGGTTTTGTAAGAACGCAGTTACCGCCAGTTGAAGCAGCAAGGTCAACAATAACAGAGCCCGGCTTCATTGCTGCAACGTGATAATCTAAAATAAGTTTTGGTGCAGATTTTCCCGGAATCTGAGCGGTAGTGATAATGATGTCTACTTCTTTCGCTTGTTCCAAAAAGAGCTTCATTTCTGCTTCGATGAATTCCTTACTCATCTCTTTGGAATAACCCGAAGCTGTTGCGCCGTCTTCATCAATTTCAACGGTAAGGAATGATGCTCCCATTGATTGAATTTGTTCAGCAACTTCTTTTCGTGTATCAAATGCACGAACGATGGCACCTAATGAATTTGCTGCGCCAATTGCTGCCAATCCTGCAACACCGGCACCAATCACTAACACTTTAGCAGGATCAACTTTACCGGCTGCGGTAATTTGACCGTTAAGGAATCGTCCGAAATGAAATGATCCTTCAATAACCGAACGATATCCTGCGATATTGGCCATAGACGATAACACGTCCATTTTTTGAGCACGTGAAATACGCGGTATGGCATCCATCGCCACAGCATTCACTTTCTTGGCCGCCAATACTTTTAATAATTCCTGATTTTGTGCAGGCCACAAATAGCTCAACAGCACCAGGCCTTCTTTCATCATAGCCACTTCTTCAGTGCTGGGCTCTTTTACTTTAAGGACTATGTCAGACTGCCCGTAAATTTCAGCGGCGGTGTTTACCAGTTTAGCACCCGCTTCTTCAAACTCTTTGTCAGAAAAATTGGCTTTGCTTCCTGCTCCGCGCTGTATGTAAACTTCAAAACCCTGTTTTTGCAGGCGTTTAATAGTTTTAGGTGTTGCAGCCACCCTTAATTCACCGGGGGAAATCTCAGAAGGAACTCCTACTTTCATAAGTATGCTTGAATTATCGTGAAAACAATAGTGTTGAAAATTGCAGGTAGGTTGCAAATATAGCTATCTAATTGTTCCGTAATTCGAAATCTTAGACGTTATTGACTATGCCGCAACTCAGCCGGATAAAAACGACTTAAACTTAACACAATCAAGGGCTTTTTGCTATATTTCGCAATGACTTCCCCTATTGTAATCCTGCAAGGTCCGCCTCATGAAACACGTCTTAGCGAACGACATAAAATAATTGACCATGTGGATACCGGAAAGCTTCTGGTGTCACGCCGCGATGATGGTGTTATTCATGTATTTTACAAAGACTACACGGAGATTGATGTGCCTACGCAAATGGATGCTCATTTTGCTTTCGTTGAGTTGACGTCCGGTAAACCTTCTCGTTTTATCATAGAGGCAGGTGATTATTGCAGTATAACAAAAGAGGCTAGGGAGAATGCCTACACTCTTGAAGATATTTCTCCGATGCGAGCAACAGCAGTTGTGGTTAACAACATTGCCTATAAACTCATCGCGGATTTTTATATCAAGTTTACCAAACCAAAATTTCCATACAAGGTGTTTAATTCGTTTGATAAAGCGATTACCTGGTTAAAAGAACAAACTGTATAAGCCCCTTATCGTGAAAATAAAAACTACTCTATTCGTCGTGCAGGTGCTGTTTGCGACGAGTTTAATCGCACAGATTCCTAATATTAAATGGAGCTATTATACCGGTGCCCCTGTATTCGGTTCTGCTGCTGCTGCCGACTTGGACAAGGACGGGAAATATGAAATCGTATTTACTACCTATACTAACGACGGTAAATTACATTGCCTCAACGCCGAATCGGGAACACCCCGTTGGGTGTATGATATTGGTGGTTGTGGTGATGTGGCACCACTAATCGTTGATGTGGATAATGATGATACTTTAGATGTAATAGCAAACGGTTCATGCAATCCGACCTTGTTTTGTGTGAATGGTTACACCGGACAATTAAAGTGGAGTGTTCCATCAGGAGGCGGAGATTCTCCTCCGACAGCGCATGATATGGACAATGATGGCACATTGGAGATTTTGTTCGGAAATTTTAATGGTCAACTCCGAATTGTAAATGCTGAAAACGGAACTACCGATAAAATTATTCAGGTTGATCCTAACGGTTATGCCGTTCAAACCGAACCGACACTGGTTGATTGTAATAATGACGGACGCTTAGATATTATCATGGCGAATCATTGGAATATCAATGGTTTATTCGTGTATGCATTCGACTATGTAACCGAAGATACATTGTGGACTGATGTTACATATGACACTTCCGCAACATATAATGCTTATCACGGTGGAGCAGTGGCGGATATTGACGGTAATGGTGATATGGAATACGTAATTGGTTCTAACAATGGCCTGGTTCGCGCATTCAACGTGCAGGATGGTAGTATCTTATGGACGCGAACTATTCTCAAGAGTTGCATGTCCGGAATTTCTATCGCTGATTTGAGCGGAGACGGAGATCTTGAGGTAGTAGTATGTAACAACGATTGGGTGACATTAGATGAACGCATTTGGGTCTTAAACGGCGCAACCGGCGCAACGGAATGGTCTTACGCAACAACGTTTTCTTCTTTCCGCGGATGTGCTATCGGGGATATTAATGGTAATGGTACGTTAGATTTGGTAGCTGGATATTACATGGGAGATGTTATTGCTGTTGAACCATACACAGGTTTGATATGGCAATTGAATTTACAAAATCAGTTTCCTGCTGGATTGCCATATTACGTTACCGATAATGCTCCGTTACTCGCTGATTTTGATCAAAACGGAACAATGGACGTTTTCATTGCTGCGGGTTACGGAACATATGCGCCCGATTCTCTGAACACCGGTAAGGCATTTTTAATTGAGGCAGGCAGTGGGCAATGTCCTGAATGGTTAATGTTTCGTCAAGATATACAGCGTTCAGGATATTTGTCACCGGCAGATATTCAACAATCGTGCAGTGAAGTGTTAAGTATTAATCAGGATCAACAATTAATCTCAAGTTTGTCTGTTTATCCTAATCCGGCTAATAGTAGCGTTACTATTGGCGGAGATCAGTCGGGCGTGGTGAATGTATATGCGATTAATGGTGCGTTACTATTTACAAGCCTAAAGACAGATGCTGTTTTGGAAATAGATATTTCTAAATTTAATAACGGCGTGTGTATTGTTGAGCTCCTTTCTGAAAATAATATACAACGAGTAAAGCTGGTGATATCGCACAACTAATGCAAGCAATAAAAGAAATGCAATTAACCCGGCCGGGAAATTTCTCAATTTACCCGGGGCATGGTTTTTACAATACCGGTGGCCTCAAGAAAAGTTACAATCCGTTTGCCGGGCATAAAGCCGTTTATTAATGCAGGAACCGGTATTAAGCATTTCTTCTACGGGGCGGTTTTTGTTGAAACCACCGGTTGCCCATTTCCTATTTATAATTTGTTGTGTCGGGTTTGTCCTGGCCAAGTTGCCTTACATGCAATTGCCGTATTACTGGGACGAAGCCTGGGTGTATGCGCCTGCAATTCAGGAAATGGCGGCGGCAGGGCCTTCGCTTGCACCTGATGCTATTCCGGCGGAACTTACGCGAGGGCATCCGCTGTTGTTTCATTTTCTTGGCGGTTTATGGGCATCACTACTCGGCACTTCGATATTATCGTTGCATTCCTACGCGCTTTGTATTTCCTTACTTCTGCTTTTATCCATTTATACTATCCTCAGCCGAAGGTTTAACGAAGTTGCCGGATTGTTAGGTGTAATATTGCTTTGCGTGCAGCCTTTATTTTTTACACAGGCTGTGCTGGTACTGCCTGAAGTATTGCTTTCACTATTGCTGCTGCTTTCGCTCGATGCCTATGCTCAACAAAAATGGTGGCGTTATGTTTTTTTTGCTTCGGGAGCTGTGCTCACGAAAGAAACTGCGGTGGCTTTGTTTGCCGCTTTAACCATACACAGCTTGTTGGTGTTTGTGAAGCAACGTAACAATGCGCAACAACAACTGCTAACACTGATTAGAATTAACATTCCGTTATTTGTACTTGCTGTTTTTCTTCTGTGGCAGAAAGCTGTGCGGGGTTGGATGTTTTTTCCTTATCATCTCGAACTGATGAACCTTGATATGCAGTTTATAGCTCATCAGTTTCTGCATTATTTTAATTTTATCTTCGTTTATCAAGGGAGAAATATACTTAGCGCTCTACTAATTATTGCCGCTGTGTTCGCATACAGACGGCAGTTTTTGATGCTAACAGAGCAAAAAAGACTATCGGTTATATTCGGAATATTTACACTTGTATTTCTTTTTCTTTGTGTCGTTAATTTTTACTCGGGACGATATGTTTTGGTGCTGGTTGTATTGTTGTGCATGACCACCGCATTTCTAACGACACAATTACTTGCAAATAGATTGCTTCTGATATTGAGTTTTATTGTACTTCCATTTCCGTCTTTGTTTAATCTTATTTCCCATCCCGGCAAAGACGATAGTGAACGTGGTTATGCCGACGCTGTTGCTGTCTTGCAGCAGGCTACAGGATGGCTTACGTTGCCCGAGCACAGTACCCAATCCTTGTATGCGCCGTTTCTTATGAAAAATGCGTTGACCGATAAACGGCAGGGCTACTTGAATGAAGCCCGGCCACGAGCAAATGTAACCGGTGATAGAACTTTGGCTGAATACGTGGCGCTCAGTAGCTTTGAAACCGGGGAAGAACTGGAATTGCTACTTCGTGATACCGTAAATTTTGAAGTCCTACGCACGTTCGAAATAAATCAGGCAAAACTGGTTATCGCATCGCGTAAGAAGAAGTAGTAAGTGTCTATTACTCCCGGATAGTCATCTTTGCGTAGGATTTATTTCCTAGCTTCTCATTATTTCGAGCAATTACAACGGTTAATTTCAGACACAAAGAGGCATCAAAACTGTTGCCGCGTTTAGAATGTAAGTGAGATTGGCATCGTACGACGTTGTGATATCGTAACGTTATCCACACGATATGTTGTCGTAGCAATATCTAACTCTAATAAGTCATTCCTAAATTATAAAACGTGAACGCCCAAATGTCAGCGAATTCTTCAATCTGCTTGTCTGTTGGTTTGCCGGCACCGTGACCGGCATTTTTGTCAATGCGAATCAAAACAGGATTTGTTCCGGTGTGATTTTCCTGCAATGTTGCAGCGAACTTAAACGAGTGTGCAGGTACTACACGATCATCATGATCTCCTGTTGTAATCAATGTAGCCGGGTAAGCTGCTTTCTTCACATTGTGTAAAGGAGAATATTTATACAGGCACTTGAATTCATCTTCATTTTCGCTCAAACCGTAATCAGACGACCAATATCTTCCAATAGTAAACTGATGATAACGCAACATATCCAGCACACCAACCATCGGAATACACACTTTGAATAAATCCGGACGTTGAGTCATAACGGCACCAATCAGTAATCCTCCGTTGGATCGCCCTTGAACCGCCAATTTCTCACTGCTGGTATATTTTTCTTTAATCAAGTATTCTCCTGCAGCAATGAAATCATCAAAAACATTTTGTTTGTTGCACTTAATTCCTTGCTGATGCCATGCTTCGCCGTATTCATCACCACCGCGAATATTCGCTACACAATATATTCCTCCGGCTTCCAGAAACACCGCACGATCAAGTCGGAATTCGGGCGCATAGTGGGAAGAGAACCCTCCGTAACCGAAGATGAATGTCGGATTATTGCCGTCAAGTTTGATTCCTTTTTTATGCGTAATAAACATCGGAATTTTTGTGCCGTCTTTGCTCGGATAAAACACTTGCTTCGTTTCGTACTCATCCGATTTGAAATCAATTGTCGGAGTGAAGTAAGGAGAAGTTTGTTTAGTTCCCATGTTATATTTCACAATGGATGGCGGTGCTGTAAACGTTGAAAGTCCTATAAACACCAAACTGTCTTTTCTGTCCGCACTCAATTCGCTTACCGAGCACATTTCAGGAGTTGGTAAGCTGCCGAGTTCCTTGCCGGTTTTGTCGTACATCATTAATTGCGATTTCACATCAACCAGATAATGTACGATGTAAGCATTTCCTGCCATCGTAATACCACTCATCATATTCTTACTTTCCGGAATGACGGTTTTCCAATTTGTTTTCGCAATGTTCTTTACATCTACTTCAACCAATTTGAAATTCGGAGCTTCGTTATTGGTACGAATGATCATTTTGTCTTCGATAATATCCAACACACCATAATCATCTTTGTGTTCGCTGATTACAACGGTAAACGGTGCAGTGCTGCTCAACGGTCGAAACATCAAGCCATTTCCACTTGTGGACTCAGATGTGTATACAATCAGCCATTTTTTATCGTCGCTGATTTGAGGTGAAAAACTGCGTAATGGATTTTTATCATCTGCATGAATCAACACGTCCTGATCTTGAGTTGTGCCCAATTTGTGATAGTACAACTTCTGATTCTGATTAGCATCTGATAATGCACTGCCACTCGGTTTTTCATATCGTCCGTAGTAGAATCCGTTATTGTCCCAAGCAACTCCCGAAAATTTATTCCATTCAATATGGTCCGTCAAATCTTTGCCGCTTTCAATATCGCGCACAAACCATTCTACCCAGTCAGATCCGCCATTGCTAATGCCATACGCCATATACTTGCCATCCGGTGAAATTTCCCATCCGCTCAAAGAAACTGTTCCATCTTTTGAAAGTTGATTGGGGTCCATTAACAACTTGGGTTCTGCATTAACTCCTTCTTTGTAGTACAATACCGACTGATTTTGCATGCCGTCGTTTTTACTGAAGAAGTAACGTTTACCTTTTAAATACGGCGCGCTTTGCTTCTCAAAATTCCAGATTTGTTTGAGACGATCTTTAATCTTGTTACGAAAAGGAATCGTATTCAGGTAATCAAACGTTACTGCATTTTGTGCATCTACCCATTTTTTGGTCGAATCGGAATTGTCGTCTTCCAACCAGCGATAAGGATCCGAAACCTTAACTCCGAAATAAGTGTCAACGGTATCAACTTTTCGGGTAATCGGATAACGGATGGAAGTAGTTTGTTCATTTTTCGTCTCCTCTTGGGAGCACTGAGTAAACAGAACGACAGCAGCAACGGCTGAAATTAGAGATGGAAATTTCATGAGTGTTGAGTTATGGAGGTAAATGTAAAACAAGTCTAAGTGTTTCAGTTAAAAATGTGACTAACGGTCGGATCAGTACTCGAGCCTAAAACTACCCATGAATCGGGTATTATGTTCGACGAAATAATAAAAAATATCGACGAAGGAGTTTTTTAATTCGACTAAATCACTACTTTTGCGCCCGAAATGACATTTTAACCCCGAAATAAATACCAATGACAATGAATTTTAAGTTGACCGCCATCGCTTGTACTGCCGCAATTTTAGGGCTTACAAGCTGTTCGAAAACAGAATTGGACCACGTTGCCGCCGCTGATCAGGCAAACACGCAACGGATCGATGTGGCCAATTCGGGTGGCGGATGTGTTCAACTTACTGCCGGGCAGCACATTAATGCAGGTTCTGTGTGTATTAATGAAATTGATCAGAACAATGATGGAAGTAATGATGCAATCGCTATTGTATACAATACAGCAGGTGGTTGGACTATTCGCGAGATTCATTTATGGGTAGGTACATCGTTAAACAACTGTCCTAAAACGAATTCGGGAAATCCAATTCCGGGACAGTTTCCCTATAGTGCTTCAAACATCAATGCAAACACGTACACGGTGACTATTCCTTTCAGCCAATTAGGTTTTGATTGTGCTATCGGAACAGCTAATTATTACGTTGCTGCACATGCCGTAGTGCGCAATGGTAACAATACGCAAACCGCTTGGGGACAAGGAACGCGTTTCGTACCACAAGGCAATTGGGGTATGTATTTTGATTTCGAAATTTCTTGTGATGAAGTAGTGGGGACTCCGGTTTTCGCATTCGGTAAAAACTCTACTTGTTTTTCTGCATTGAATGTTAATTATGTTGCGGCTCCGCAGTTTAATAACGGCTGGACCAACGGTATGTGTTTGCCGGGTGCTTACACGTGGACATTAATGATGAATCCAACTAATTGCGCAGCTACTAATGCAATTCCTGTTGGTAAAGTTGATGTCAACTATGTAGGTACAACAGCAACCGTAACATATGCTATGGTTTCAGGATACAAATTGTCGAGCGCTGCGGTATATACGGGACAACAGGTGTTGCCTGTAAATTCCCAGAACAATTTTGTGATTACACCGTTTGCATTTAATAATCAGAGCGGGCGTTTGCCTGTTGCAGCATCTACATATACATTTCATCTCACTAATTTGCCGTTGGGCGGAGCGTATTTTATTCCGTACGCAGATGTAGTGTTTTAAGACTTGGAGTTGGTTGAACGACGGCTGTATGAAAAATCATGCAGCCGTTTTTTTTATTGCCGAAATATAACTTTGCGACCGAGTTCTTTTTGATGATAACTTCGCAAAAAAAATGAGTATGTCTGAGTCGAATAAAAAGCAAGCACAATCTTCGATAATCTATCGCTTAACGAATGGTTCCTGGGATGATGTATACGGCGATGAGCCGGCTTCAAACGAACTGTTTCACATGCGTTGGAAACGTACGTATAATGCTAATGGTGATTTGCTGGAAGAGATTGAATTTGATGAAGACGGCGAGGAAATTCAAAAAACGATCAATGAATACGACGGTAATAATCGACTAACTAAGTCTACCTTATTTGATAGCGGCAATTTTGCGGAATCGACCACTTTCGAATACAATGATAGCGGAAAGTTGGTGAAAGAAAGCCGAAGCTTCGAAGAAGGTTATCCGGTGCATGTTTTGTATTCATACAATGACCAAGGAATGATCATTGAAAAACGAACTGAAGATGACGACAAGGAATTGGAGAGAAGAGAAACGTTCGAATATCATCCGGAATGGTCAGATCAGATTATTGTTCATCGAGTGTATGATGAAGAAAATACATTGACTCAGGAAACACGCACACAATGGGAACTACGGGACGACATTGTTAAAGCAAAAGAGCTGATTGCAGAAGATTTTATCGGGGGACATTTTAAACGAACGGAGTTTTTCGATCCTCGTAAACGTCAGGATAACGTGGGATTTGTATCGTATGATCGAAAAGGAAAAGTGTTGGAAGTTTTCAAGATTAAGTTCGATGAGCACGGTAACGAAATAGAAGAGAAATCCGAGTCTGTTGTTGCCGGCGATAATTTTACGGTGACATACGAACATGACGAATCGGGCCGTGTAACGCGTCAAATTCAAATGCAAGGTGATAAGATTATCAGTGATCATCAGCGAGCGTATAATGAAAATGGAGATGCTCTCGTACATGCTTTCCGTTCACCTACACGAGGGATTTTTGTGGAGCGGTACGAATACGTTTATTTCTAAATAGCATTGTATTGCGTTAGAAATAACTACTCGATGACGCAATTCCCGATACGAATAGTCACGCGAGTTCCGTTCGGACTTCCGTCATCAGCAAATAGATCGGTGATGGTAAGCGTGCTGTTGGCTTTACCGGCTTCATTCATTCGTTGAAGTCGTTCTGATGTAATTTCCACCGCTGCTGAACGGTGCTCTTTGCGGATACCCTCGCTGTACTTCGCGGCTTGCGCTCGTCCGACGCCGTTATCTTCCACCGTAACAACAATTACCGGAAATGTTCTTTCGTGATCGAGATTAAAACGAATAGTTAAAAGTCCTGTACCATTCAACTTGTGTTTCAACCCATGGATAATCGCATTTTCAACAAAAGGTTGAATCAGCATTCCCGGAATGTAAGTGGCGTCTTCGCGAATATGTTCATCTACTTCAATATTGGTGGTAAAACGATGCCTCATGCCAATCGCTTCCAACGCAGTGTAATGATATAACAAATCAACTTCTTCTTTTATACTCACAAAAGGTTGTCGCGAATTTTCAAGCGTCAGTCGCATAAGTTTACTGAATTTCGCCAAATAACGTCGTGCTTCAGCAGTGTCGTTTTGTGCGATATAACCATTGATAGATTGCAACGCATTAAAAATGAAATGCGGATTCATTTGAAGCAACAATGCTTTTTGTTCCAGTTCTATCACTTGTTTCTCGGCTTGCAATTGCTGCAACTTCCGAATGTTATCACGTTGAGAAACTTTCAATCGCCAATAGAATAGTAATAGCAACACTACTAGGACAACCGCGCCTGCCACAATCCGAAAAGTCCATGTAGCCCAAAACGGCGGTTGAATCACGAACGCATATTCGCGAATGTCACTCCATACACCATCTGCATTTTTAGTCTGAACTTGAAATACATATTCGCCGTGTTGCAAATTCGAGAAAGAAGCAAATCGTTCATTACTTGCCGGTGACCAATTATCATCAAATCCCACCAAACGCCAACGGTAGCGGACACCTTCAGGATTTAACAAATCAATACCAATGAATTCAAAACGTAATGTGTTTTGATCAAACGGGAGCACGAGACTGTCGGGGATAGCAAACCAATTCGAGTGTATGGAACTTTGTCCGTAAGGTGTTGTTTCAATCGGATTGAAGAACAAACGAATTCCGGTTAAATGTAATAGTGGAGCAGTAGTCGCGAGATGGTCGTGTTCGGGTTGATAACGTGCCGATCCGTATATTGTTCCAAACCAAATTTGTCCGTTTCGTCCTAAACAAGCCGCATTTTGAGAAGTTTCTACTCCACGAAGCCCTTCGCCTTTGCCATAATGACGCACTTGAATCTTGGCTGAGTCAGAATTCCAGATGAATCGATCTAATCCTTTTTCCGATCCGGCCCATATTTGCCCTGCAGAATCAGCGATCACCAAATAAATGTTGTTCGATTGCAGCCCCAGTTTTTTATTCACGATATGTAATGCACCATCCCTGAATAAAACTACTCCACCACCGCCTGTACCCGCAATAATTTCACCGGAAGGTGAAGTGTTGATGGAACGAACCATATTAGCCGGTAAGCCGTTGCTTGTGTTGTAATGTCCGACGAGATTAAAACCTGCACTGTCATAATGAACAATCAATACTCCGTGTTCTTGTGTTCCTGCCCATATTGCGCCATCCGGCGCGGTTGTGAGCGACAAAACCCGCGATGCATTGAAACCTTGCTTTTGACTTACGCGTGAAATTTTTTTCGTTGACTTATCGAAAACGAATAGGTGAGATCCTGCAGTGGCCATCCAGATTCGGCCCAACGTGTCTTCTGTAAAATCGTTAACAAAAAGTCCGGTTAGCCCATTCGTTTTATCATAATGTGTGAAAGAATTGTCGTGCAATTGATACGCTCCTTCACCAACTGTACCGAACCACAAGTCTCCGTCACGATCTTCATAAATGCACTTCACTTTTGCCGAGGTAAATCCTGCTCCTTCAAAGTAATTGGTGTAATAAGTGCCATCGTACATCGTAACGCCTCCTGATGATGTTGCAAACCATGTTCTTCCGGTTCTGTCGTGTAACACACTATAGACCCACGTTCCCATGTTGCCGCTTTTTTCATTGTAATGAATAAAACGTTCGCCTTCCAGTTTGCAAATACCTCCACCTGATGTAGCCATCCAGATATTTCCCCAAGTGTCTTCCTTAACCCGCATCACCACATTGCTGCACAAACCTTCACGTTCCGAAAAAGTAGAAATGTTTCCTTCTGTAATTTTGTTGACCCCCGTAGCCGTTGCAACCCATAATGCGTTATCGCGGTCAATACACAAATCGTGAACGGTATTATTGACTAGTCCTTCATCTTGTTGCAACGGTTTAAACATTTCATCACCAGGACCAAAGGAATATAAACCCCATCCGTACGTGGCCAGCCAAACTTTACCGGAAGCTTCCTGCACAATAGCGCGAATACTTTTAATACCGTTTGTTACACCGGTTTTAATCGGTTTCGATTCGTTACCGTCCCATCGTTCCGGGCCGCCTTCGGTGCCAATCCAAACCGAACCATCTTGATGTTGCATTAAACAATTCACACGATCAGAAAGCTGTAATCCATTTTTGTAAACGAGATGACGCACCGATTTACGCTGTTTCAAAACGAATAAACCGCTGTCTTCGGTTCCAATCAACTCGTTGCCTTTCTTATCGAATAAAATGGCATTGATGGAATGTGCTTCATTACTCAATACAACATTCTTAAAGCCATTTCCATCATACACGCACAAACCCGCGTCTGTTCCTATCCATATCGATCCGTCCGGATGTTGTTCGATACATCGAATAAAGTTGGAACACAATCCATCATCTTCGGTAAAGTTCACGAAGTTGTATCCGTCAAATCTGCTTATACCGCCGCCGCGAGTTCCTAACCATAAATAACCGCGCACATCTTCACACACAGCATATACCTGAGATTGTGCTAAACCGTCTTGAACTGAATAATTACGGAAACTGTATTGCTGGCCAAATGCAACGAACTCGTTGCACAACGTCATCATAATAAAGATGTATGCGGAAAACCTCATGATTTTAGTTTCATAAAGTTCTTCCAGTACAACTCTTTGTTCATTTCCGACCAATGTATCAGATAATAGCGGTATTGATAGGTTTGTATCTGACAGAATAATGTCAATACTACGATAAGACTAATTACAAATATTTTTACTGATGTTTTACGTGCGTTTTTAACCACGAGCGCCATAGGTATTGCGAATAATACCAAAAAGTCAATTATTACGCGAGATCCGAAACTTCCCCCATAGTACCAGTTCCACCACGAGGAAAGTGTCCAAATTAAAACGAACAGAAATACAATTCCCGATACAGCTTTGAACTTGTCAGTTCTATAAACAAAAATCCAACCGCACAACGCGACAAGCAGAATGGGCAGGTAAACGAACAGTCCTTTTTTATAACTGAACAAAAAGTTGAATAACTCAGGATGTAAAAAATTGAATGTCTCACCCGGATAAGAATCTACGAAAAAACGATCAACCGAAATTTTATACAGAACCAACTGCATCATCGGAATTATAATCGATACGACAGCACTAATCAAAAAAGTCTGGGAACGTAACAAATCAATGAGTTGTTCTCGGTATTGACGAGGGTGTCCCCACAAGAATGGAAGTGCCGCAATAATAATACCGTTCAAGGGGCGTACGAAAACAAGAATACCGAATACTATGGATCCCAATAAAATGTTCCGCCTTTGAAAAGTCTTTCTCCAATTCAGCATGAAATACGTAAACATGGTTATCAGGGCAAACGAATAAACGTGTGACATCGCGGGTTCGACAACCGTGTAGTAGAATAGGTTAGTGCCGAACAACATTACCGCTGCGATGAACGTTGCCAAACCGAGTGTAACATCAAAATGCAACAACACTTTTCGCAAGTAATAACTTCCTACGACCATCCAGAAGACACCGGCAAATAATATGGCAATAGCAAATGGAGGACTGTAACCATCAACGGGTAAGTCGGTAACACTGCTAAATATAACTGCTCCTATGAAAAATGGAAGTTGAAGTAACGACGTTCCTGCAAAGTACTTATTGGTACAGCCAATATCGCATGCCGTCCTGAATTCATAGTGCGACAAGGAATCGTAATGCTGTTTCTCAACTTCGTCCATAAAGGAATAGTTGAGATCTTTATAAATGAAAATAGCAGGTAGTGTGCTGTAGTATCCTTTACCATCAGACAAGATAACATACTTGAACTCTTTCTTACCTCCTTGAACGTTAAGCCCGATCCACAAACATATGATGCCGATGAACGGTAAATAAGCATATTTGAGAAAATGTTGCAGCATCCGTTCAAAGATAGATGCAAAAACAGAAAAGCAGAGCCGGAACTTTGATTCCAACTCTGCTTTCTTTTCAACTTATATTATTCTTTAGTGGACTGCTAGATATTCAGCAACTCCGGAATGTGTAGCGCTCATACCTTCTTTACCTTTGGACCAGTTCGCAGGACAAACTTCGCCATTTTCTTCATTGAACTGAAGTGCATCAACCATACGGATAGCTTCATCAACATTACGACCTAATGGCAAATCATTGATCAACTGATGACGTACAACCCCGTTCTTATCAATAAGGAAGAGCCCGCGGTAGGCAATCATTTCGGAAGTAGCCAGCATCATGCCGTCTTCGGAAGCATCATAGCTGCCATTTAATACACCGTAGTTGTACGAAATAGTTTTATTCGTGTCAGCAACAATCGGATAGGTGATGCCTTTAATTCCACCTGCTTTCTTGTCCATTTGCAACCATCCCCAGTGTGATTGTTCGGTGTCGGTAGAACAGGCGACTACTGCGGTATTACGGCTTTCAAATGCTGCTAATTGCTCCTGAAAAGCGTGTAATTCGGTTGGACATACGAAAGTGAAATCTTTCGGATAGAAGAAGAATACTACGTACTTCTTTCCTAAATACTGATCCAACGAAAAATCGTTGACGATATCGTTTCCGTTGATTACTGCTGCGGCTTTAAATGAGGGGGCCTTTTTACCTACTAATACTTGCATAAAATTGAGTGGTTTAATAGTTATTTTTACAGCGCGAAATTATTTATTTATTGAATGTTTATGCATGACTAAAGTCACATTGCCGATAAACAATCGTTAAATATTTCTGAATTAGAGGTGTAAACATTTGCCTCAGAGGACTGTTACATATTAAACTTTAACCAAATCAATCATTATGAGTATTCAAGTAGGTCAACCCGCACCTGATTTTACCTTGTTCAACACCGAAAAGCAAGAAGTATCATTGTCTTCCTTTAAAGGTAAGAACGTGGTAGTTCTATTTTTCCCATTGGCATTTACCGGAGTTTGCACGAAGGAATTATGCTCGGTTCGCGATGATATCGCTTCGTATCAGGGACTTAATGCAGAGGTTTTAGGCATTTCTGTCGATTCGCTGTTTACGCTGGGAAAATTTAAGGAAGAACAAAATCTGAATTTTAACTTGTTGTCCGACTTTAATCGCACAGCAAGTAAGGCATACGGCTCACTGTACGAAGACTTTGTATTTAACATGCACGGAGTTTCGAAGCGTTCAGCTTTTGTTATTGATAAAGAAGGCGTTGTACGGTACGCGGAAGTTCTCGAATCGGCCGGAGATATACCTAATTTTGATGCGGTCAAATCGACATTAGAAACACTGAAATAAAATAAAAAACTCCGCCTTTAAGCGGAGTTTTTTTATGATTATAAATTAGTGTGCTGCAGGAGTTTCGTCGTAATCGATGCCTTGTCGCTTCAAGATCATTTTTGCCACAACTGCGTATCCTGCCAGAAGGGCAAAGCAAATCACCGTGATCCAGTAAGAATGATGTATTCCCAATATTTTCTCATCTGCGAGATAGCCTTGCAACGGCGGAATGAGCGCACCGCCAAGAATCATGCTTACTAACAAAGACGAACCTTGATTTGTATATTTTCCGAGTCCCGCGATAGCCAAATTAAAAATACAAGGCCACATTACGCTGCAGAATAACCCACCGCTGATAAAGGAATACATGGCCACATCTCCTGTAGTCGTTAATCCTATAATCATCATGATCATTGCCGCTAGTGAAAAAAGTAACAGCATACGAGCCGGTTTTTCCTGTGCTAAAAAATTAACAGCAATGAATGCGGTGATCCACATTCCGTATATCAAAAGTTGAGAAACACTGCCGTTGGCAATATTATTAAAGAGCAATACAACGGCAAAAGCAACAAACGGCACAATAATTTTTAAAATGGTCCTTGTAGTCTTGCTCAGATCAAACGCATGAATGGCGCCGGTCCAGCGACCTATCATCAAACTTCCCCAATACAAGGAAACAAACATCGATACTTGTTGCAGCGGAATTCCTTTAAAGTCCTTATTCTGTAACAAATCGCCCAGATTGCTTCCAATGGTAACTTCAACTCCAACGTAAATGAATATAGCTGCCATTCCGAGCCAAACTTGCGGATAACGAAGAGCACCCAATCCACTTTCCCGTTGCTCGTCAAATTTTGGTGATGGTAATTTGGAATACGCCAGAAATGCCGCGACTACCAGTAATATTGTTCCCAAAATAGTGAATGGCATTTTCAGGTCTTGAATGTCTACATCTGCTGAAACTGCTGAAGAACTGGCACTTCCGAACATTGCTATTCCTATTAACACAGGTCCAAGTGAGGTGCCAATTGAATTGATACTTCCGGCAAGATTCAGTCGGAACGAGCCTTTTGCAGGATCGCCAAGGTTAATAACAAACGGATTGGCAACAATTTGGAGCATAGAAAATCCAAGTGCAATAACAAATAAGCCGACTAAAAAGAACATATACTGATTGGTTAAAACCGCAGGTATAAAGAGGAACGCACCCAATGCGCTAATGATCAAACCCAGCACCAGTCCTGCTTTCATGCCATATTTATTGAATGGATCACCAATAACCTTGGACCAGACGAAATAAATTATCGACCCCATAAAATAGGCAATGTAAAATGCCGTATCCACCAGTTGCGAGGCAAACTGGCTTAATGTAAAGTGCTTCTTCAAAATGGGAATGAGCACGCCGTTCGAAGCCGCTACAAATCCCCAAAAAAAGAACACCGATATAACTGTTGCAAGAGCCGATAGGTTGTTTTGCTGTTTCATAGTGAGCTAATGTACAAAGCCAATTTTCGGTGCGCCGTGATGGTATGAACTAACTATTCACAACCCGATGTGTGAACCCGAACATTGATTTTGTCGCGTTTTGTTTCGGTAAAAACGACAAAATGCAAGACTAAACCCTAACTTCAGTCTATTAAAGGTTTGAAAACCGACTATTTTTTACTTACTTGCAGCCTTAATTTTAAGAGACCAAAATCCGATTTACTATGCGCAATTTAGTTCAAGCAGGATTTGTATTTACTGCTGCACTTGTAATGGCTTCATGTTCCGGTGATCCGGGCCCGGGAGACGGTGCTGATACGCTGAATAAAGACACCATCGATGTAACAGGTGTTAAAGTTAGCGGGCAAAGTTTTATGGTGCCATCTCCTATGCAAATCGCTGATTTGATTAAGAAAAGCGGAGCTGCATATAACAAAGACATTCTAAATCCAACGGCTAATCTCTCCAAGTATTCCGACGCTTCTAAGCAAGCGTTAAACCTTGGTGTTTACGGTGCTGATTTGGGTTACATCACCATGTATGATAACTCCGGTGATGCCATGGAATACTACAAAACCGTGGTTCAATTGGGCGATCAATTAAAAATTACCGGCTCTTTTGATAAAGGATTAATGGATCGTTTCAACGCCAACATCGGAAAGAAAGATTCCATCCTGACGCTTGTTGGTGAAGCATATCGTCGCAGTGACAACTTCCTGCGTGAAAGCGAGCAAGACCATTTAGCTGCGTTGATTCTTACCGGCGGTTGGATAGAAAGTATTTATTTCTCGCTTAATGTGTACAAGCAAAAGCCGGATCCTGCAGTAGCTATTCGAATTGGTGAACAGAAGAATACTGTGGCCGGTTTAATCAAAGTATTAAAAGGTTTGGACAAGCCTGAAAATGCTGAATTGATCCGTTTGCTCGAAGAACTTAATGCAGAATACCAGAAGGTAGAAATTAAGTACACTTTCGCGGAACCAATTCACGATGACGCGAAGAAAACCACTACCATCAATGGCAAAACGGAAGTGAACATCACTCCTGAATTAATTAACTCGTTAACTGAAAAGGTTAACGCAGTGCGTAACTACATCATCAACTAACCGACGAATTTCACGTTATGAAGAAGCTACTTCCTATCGCAGTTTTATTTCTGCTGTTCACATTCGGTGCACAACGTGCTGATGCACAAATGTGCGATTCAACGGCTAAGTTGAGTGCTAAATATGTTGTGCCGCCTTTCGTATCCGATGGACAAACCTATCGTGCACTTATTCTCGCAAATCAAAATGCTGAATTTCAGGCTACGTTTTTTGCCGGAACTACATACCGTATTTCGGCAGCTACCGGGTTAACAGAAGGAAATCTTATTTTCTCTGTGTATTCGTATGATCCGAACTCCGGTCAACGTGAGTTGATTTTCTCAAATTCACAACACAATAATGCCCCATACTGGGACTTTAAGGTGAATACCACTGTTGAAGTAGTAATTGAGGCGACGTTAAATCCTGCTTCAGGTAAGGATTCAGGATGCGCTGTATTACTTATTGGTTTCAAACAGTAATCTTACAATTCGATTTATAAAAAAGCCGCTTTCACCAGCGGCTTTTTTGTTCCTTACGCAGCGTATTTCCCCAACATATTCGCAGGTTACAAGTATCTTTTTTATATTTTTAACCGCTAAACCCAAGCCCGACCATTTATGAGCGAAAGGATACTGAAAGCCCTGATGCAGTTGTTTGCCATTATTGCTAAAGTTGATGGATTGACATCAGCGAGCAGGGGCATTGTAGAATCATTCCTGAAGCAACAATTACCGCAGGATCTGGTGGATCAATATTTGGGCGTGTTTGACGAATTTTTCGAAGCACACCACCAGGTATCCAAGAAAAAAGACGGCACTGCAAAACGTACTTCGCTTAACTCGGTAAAAGTATTGCGTATCTGTTCTCAGATCAACGAAGAACTTACGCAGAAACAAAAGGTATTAGTACTTATTCGATTAATTGAATTCATTCATACCAGCAATGAAATTTCCGAACAGGAATTAGAATTCGTACAAACTGTTGCTGAGTCATTTAATATTGACAGTGCTGAGTTTAACACGCTTCGCGATTTTGTTGAGAAGGATACAAATGCATTGCCCGATCATAGCGATTTGTTAATCATAAACGGTACGCAAGAGCACCAATTCAAACAAACGCATCATATCTATTCCGACACGATTGGCTCGGGTTCTGTAATTGTTGTTGCCATTCCAAGTGTCGGCATGTATGCGTGTCGTTATACAGGCGGGGCAGAACTGAACCTGAATGGACAAGCGATGATCAAAGGCAAGGTGTACATCTTAACCCCGGGTTCATCTTTGCGCAGTTCTAAAGTTCAGCCGATTTATTACTCGGATATCATCAGTGCGTTTTTGAGCCGCACTTCGAAAACAAAAATTACTTTCCACGCTAACAATATTGAGTTTCAGTTTAAAGGCGGAAAGTTAGGTTTGCGTGGTGTGAACTTTGCTTCGGAATCAGGCAAGTTGATTGGAATCATGGGCGGTTCAGGTGCAGGTAAATCTACACTGTTGAATGTTCTC
>CALJIF010000054.1 GCA_937974275.1 uncultured Flavobacteriales bacterium | reverse complement strand
ATGCAGTACAAAATGAATTTGCGACTACAGAGAATGCAAATTCTTATGGTTATATATCCTTTGATGGCGGAGCTCAAAAATCATTGAAATTCCAGTTGCGCACATTTGCAAATCGTCGTGCTGTATTCTATTTAGGTGGACGTACATTCAATCATACGATCAAAAACTGTATCATTGAAAATGATCCGACCACACCTGAAACAGATTTCCGAGCAGATTTACCGGGCGTTACTATTCAATCGAATGCATTTACATTTGCTCCTGATTCTTCCGGCGCAGGTGCTTCATTCCGTACATACAGCGCAGGTATCTTCCAACGTAATACACCACCATCGGATGCCAATGGTACCAACCGTGCTCGTTTGGATACAGCCATCGTTGTGAGTCCAACATTGACGATACGTGGAAATAAAGAGAATAAATTTATCGGTAATGAAATCCGCGGATTTTCTTATGGTATAGCAAGTATCGGTATCGGTGCATTGAAAGATCGTAGCCGTATCGTTCGTTATTACAATACAGGAACAGAAATCCGTGATAACCGCATCAGCCGAGTACGTCGTGCCGGTATATTTATGGGTTATGAAGAGAACTCAATTGTAGCTAATAACAAGATATTTGATGTTGGTGTTAATGCTACCGGAGTATTGGGTGAAGCCAATGGTATTGAGTTGGGCGGTCAGCGCAATCCAATATTCCATATTGGTTTCAATAATATCAATGTTACGGTATCAGGCAATGAAATTAATGGCGTTTCCTCGAATGTTATGGCTCGTGGTATCAAAGTAGAGCAATCACAAAATGATTTATCAAGCGTTGTCCCACCACCGGGAGACTTCTTACAGCCATCGAGTCCTGAGCGTATTAGTGTAACAAGTAATGTTGTTTGGGGAATTACACGAACAGCAAGCGGTGCCAGCCGTGCAGGTATTCATTTCTTAACCGATCGTAATACAGCAATCCAAGGAGTTAATGGTTTAATTACTCCACGTCTTGCAAACTACTTTACACGTCAAGATCGTATAGCAAACAATACAGTATGGATGACCAATGATAATATCACCAATAGTGGTGCTGTTGTCGGTATCGGTTTGCAACATGGTCGTATGTCAGAAATCAAAAACAATGCAGTAGTGATGTTAAGTGATAATGGCAGTGCGAATATCGGAGGAGGTTTCCCTCATACAGGCTTATTCATTCAAGGTGTACATCCTAAATATTCATGGAGCGGCATTAAGTCTGATAATAATGCATTCTGGACACCGAATGCATCATTGGCACGATTCATAGAAGTTGATTCGATCAGTCAAGTATTGGTAGCAGGTTATCAAGACGAGTATCAAACAGTGCGTCAATGGCGCGCGTGGACAGGGTTGGACATCAATAGCGTGTGGGGTCGTAACTTCACAGGCGATTATGAAATTACCGGTTCATTCCCATTACAATACTTGCGCATTCGCAATAATCCAGAGCCTACAGGTTCAGTATTGAGCAATCGTGGAGAGCGATTAAGCTATGTGACAAGCGATGTAGATAATCAAAGTCGTGGATCTGTTGGTCAGCCATATGACATTGGTGCCGATGAATTCACAGGTTTACCGTATGTCAATGATGTAGAGATGACTGCAGTACTTCGTCCATTGACCTATCGCAGCGGTGCATCACAAGTGAATTTTGCAGATGCAGAATATGTTATGGCAGGCGATCAGATATTCAATACAGATTCAGTCCCAGTCTTTGCACGTATTCGCAATAACAGTACCTTATCTCAAGTAGTGACTGTAGTTGGTGAGTTTGCAATGGAGACAAGTGCCGGCAGTACGAATGCAATTGCATCATATCCGGGCTTATCACAATTTGGTAATCGTACAGTAGAAATCGGTGGCGGCGAATCAAAAGATGTGTATTTAGGATTTATCCGTCCACAAGCATTGAAAGCATTGCCGACATATAATACACCTATATGGATGAATGCAGCTGTGAATGCTTCGATGCGTGATTATGTAAGTCCTCGCTATCGTATTCAAGCGCGTATAGTTACGTCAGATGAAAACATGACGAATAATGGTGAATCCATGGATGCACGCTTCTATTTACGTCGTTCAGTCTATGGCATGATGGCATCCGTAGAAGGTTTATCTTACAATCATACAGATGTTAATGGACCTCAAACAGACGTAAATTATGCACGTATGACAGTAGGTAAATTGAATGCAGACAGTGTATTGCGCGGTCTTCGTGCGATGGGCTTATACAGCGGCAGAGATAACTTTATGGTAAATAATGTTCAAATGTATCACTACGATATATTGGATCGTAATGCATGGGAACCACGTGCAGTAGATTATCGTGATTATCGTACAATTTGGTGGTCACAGGACAATAGTACATTGAGCCGTTTCGAGCGTGAGGATTTACGTTATTACTTGACAACGGGTAAACTTGGTTCCAAAAAGAACTTAGTAATGGCAAGCCAAGAAGTAGTCCGACAGCATGTTGGCTTAGATGCCGCAAATGATGAGTTTTTTGTACGTTATATGTTACGTACGCAACGTGGTCGCAACAATGCGGGTGCAGCAGTAATGACACCGGTAGCGGGTGGTTACAATCAGCGTAATGTAGTTGGTATGACCTTACAGAACAAATTGGTAGATCAAGTTCGCAGCACAGGCTTTGTGAATGGCAGTTGGTCAGATCCAATGCCTATGCCTGCATTGTTAGGAATTTACACAGATAAATTCACACAAGGTTTGGCACGTACAGGAATGAAATATGCCACACGTGACGCAGGAGTGCGCGATAGTGCAATGGCAGTGACGAATGCATCTGAAGGTTTCAACACAGTATATTTAGGAGCCGATTGGCGTCACTTTGGCGTTACGACATCAATGACAGGCGTAGAGCGTGTTATGCGAGGAATTATGGATTACTTGACAGCGAACTATGGTTATCCAAATCCGGTGGAATTGGTTGACTTTACCGCCGCCAGCCGTGGTCGCAGCGTTGACGTTTCATGGACGACAGCAAGTGAACAACAAAGCGGTTGGTTCGAAGTAGAGCGCAGCCAAGTTTCGATGACCGGTCGTAACAGTTTTGAAACCCTTGGTCAAGTATCGGCCGCGGGCACAAGCACAGAACGTCGTGATTACAATTTCCGCGACTTGAATGTGGACAATGGAGGTCGTTATGTTTATCGCTTACGTATGGTTGATCTTGACGGAACAAGCAGCATGAGCGATGAAGTAGAAGTATTGATAGGCAACAGTACAGCGACAGTAGGAGAAGTAAGTCCGAATCCTGTAGTTGATCAATCGACAACGACGGTCAGCGTAGAACTCAGCACCGCGGGATCTGTAGAAGTCCGTGTCTATGATATGTCAGGAACAGAAGTATCAGTAATTAATGAATATCGCAGCGCAGGTACACATACGCTTTCAATTCCGACGATTGGGTTGACAAGCGGAGTTTACCGAGTAGTAGTGTCAGCAGATGGTGTGAATCAAACACGCACAATGTCTGTAGTACAGTAAAGCAATAACTCATCGTCATGGTGAGTGTAACCTTCATGAAAACGCCTCTTGGTATCTATCCCAAGAGGCGTTTTCTGCTTTAAGA
>CALJIF010000053.1 GCA_937974275.1 uncultured Flavobacteriales bacterium | reverse complement strand
AAAGATGCTAACGGAAATCCAATTGTGATTCCGGGAAAATTGAAAAGTGTAAAAGCGATTGGCTGGTTTATTGAAGAATATGGCGTAGCACAAATATCCATCAACCTCACCAATATCAGTGTAACTCCTGTCCACATTGCATTTGACGAGGTCTGTAAATCAGCGGAATCGCGCGGAATTCGTGTTACGGGATCTGAGTTGGTTGGATTAATTCCATTAAATGCATTATTAGATGCGGGCAAATATTTCCTCAAAAAACAACAACGTTCAATTGGTGTTTCAGAAAAAGAACTGATCAAAATTGCAGTTAAGTCATTAGGTCTGGACGAACTTGCTCCGTTTAAACCGGAAGAACGAATCATTGAATATTTGTTGCGTGAAAATGAAGGCAAGCGTTTGGTGAATATGTCGTTAACAGAATTTGCAGATGAAACTGCATCTGAGAGTCCGGCTCCGGGCGGAGGATCCATTTCTGCGTACATGGGTGCAATGGGAGTAGCGTTGGCAACAATGGTGGCGAACTTATCATCACATAAGCGCGGGTGGGACGATCGTTGGGAAGAATTCAGTGCACACGCTGAAAAAGGACAACGCATTCAACAGGAATTTATTCGTTTGGTGGATGAGGATACGGATGCATTTAATCAAATCATGAATGCATTTGGTTTGCCGAAATCAACCGAAGAAGAAAAAGCAGCGAGAACAACAGCGATTCAGAAGGCCACTAAGAATGCCATGTTGGTGCCATATCGTGTCATTGAACAAGCACATCAGGCGATGCCACTGGCGAAACTTATGGCGGAAATCGGCAATCCGAATTCTGTTTCTGATGCAGGAGTTGGTGCGTTGGCGTTGCGTTCTGCAGCGATTGGCGCATACTTAAATGTTAAAATTAACGCCGGCGGGCTGAATGATGAAGAGTTTAAAAACACATTGCTGAGTAAAGCCGCTAAGTTGGTAGAAGAAGTAAAAGCAATGGAATCTGAGGTTCTGGAAATAGTTGCCGGCAAGATTTAAGGTTGAGGTTATATTCAACTGCTGTTCCAACTTTTTAATGTTCGCTACGTACAACGATCGTGGTAAGTGCGCAACATAAAGGAAGAATTACGACGTATCAACTTTTACGTTACTCGTTTCCCGTACAATTGTTTTTCGTGCAATTAAAAAAAACGCCGGTATTACTGGCGTTTTGGCTATTGTTGTTTGCAATAAGCGGCGGTGCGATTGGCAGCGGATACGGCATTCACTTGTTATTCATGGATCCTGAATATCTGGGACAAACCGGTGCTCCTGCTCACTTTTTGGTTGGTTTTGCATGTGGTGGTTTCATTATTGCTTATAACATTTCCAGTTACGTCCATCACGCCTTTCGTTTTCCATTCCTAGCCACATTAAGTCATCCTTTTATTCGTTATGTGTATAACAATACGTTGCTGCCATTGCTTTTTGTAGTGTACTACATCTTGCATTTAAACGTATTCGGCAACGAACAGTCTATTGCGAAAGCCGAATTGCTATTGCATATCGGTGGTTGGCTAGCCGGAGTAGTAGCTTTCATTATTCCGGCTTTGTATTATTTTAAAATTACCGGCACCGATTTTGAACGGTCTTACGGTTCAGCATTGGCGCGTATTGCAGAGCCAAGAGTGCGCAGAGTTTTTATGCGTCTCAATCGCAAAAGCAACAAATACGAATGGATTACCATCACTCCGGGAAAGGAGGCGCGCGACTGGCATGTTACTACTTATTTCGCAGGTTGGTTCCGGTTAAGATACGCGCGTCCGTTTGAGCATTACGATAAACAGGTTTTGAATCGCGTATTTAAGCAAAATCATTCCAGAGCCGTGTTGTTTCAAGTTGTTGTTGTGTTCTCATTGATCATTCTCGGCATGTTCAGTGAAATCAAGTATTTCGTTATTCCGGCGGCAGCAAGCTTAACACTGTTATTCACGTTGTATATCATGTTTACCGCCATACTGCGCACATGGTTCAGAGGCTGGTCGGCAGTGATGCTGGTATTTGTTTTTGTCACATTCCATTTCATCTATCAACTTCCATCATTTCATACAACAACTCAAATAGCAGGTATTAATTACAACTACAAAGTTGTTTACAACGACAGTGTTTTACTTCAGCTCGCTCATCCTGATCGCGTCCGAAATGATTCACTTCATACGATTTCCATACTCAACAACTGGCACAAGAAAGTAACCTCCGCAGATACTTCTCGTCCAACTTTATTTCTTGTAGCGTGCAGTGGTGGCGGCATACGTTCCATGTTGTGGTCATCATTGGTATTGCATGATTTAGAGCAACAAAGCGGGGAACAACTTTTGAAGCATACGGTTCTTATCTCCGGATCGTCGGGAGGTGCAATTGGTGCTGCATATTATCGCAGCAATCTGTTTCAGGAAAGAAATTTACCACCGGATCTTCTTGCTGCTGATATGCTCAATCCACTCGCCTACTCCATGGCAGTCAACGATTTGTTTTTTCCGATTCGTTCCTATGAATATCAGGGTCAATACTACTCAAAAAACCGTGCAGCCATTTTCGAATCGCATTTGGTAAACAATAGTAAAAATGCTCTAAGCGGGCGATTAGTAGATTATGCCCAAGCAGAACGGGAAGCTAAAATTCCTATGTTGATGCTAACTCCGACTATCGTCAACGATGGAAGAAAGTTGATAATCAGTTCACAGCCTTCCTCCTATCTCATTCGTGTCAATGAAGAAAGCACCAATTGCGATGGAGTTGAATTTTCAAGATTGATGAAACAAAACAATGCTTCCAATATCCTGTTTTCTTCCGCGTTGAGGATGAGCGCAACATTCCCGTTTGTAACTCCACTTACCGACCTACCGACTGAACCTGCCATTCAAGTAATTGATGCCGGAATGCGGGATAATTACGGCATTGACAATCTGGTGCAGTTCATGCGTTTTTACAGAACATGGCTGGAACAGCATGTTGAACGAATCGTCATCGTTGAGATAAGAGACCGTCCTAAATCATCTAAAATTAAGCAAGGCAACAAAAACAATGTGGTAGATGCCTGGCTGACTCCGGTAAAAAAAAAAAAAAAAAACCTGTTCGACTTACAGGATTTTAATAACACAACTTCAATG
>CALJIF010000052.1 GCA_937974275.1 uncultured Flavobacteriales bacterium | reverse complement strand
AAATGCCAATGCTGATTTTTTCTTGCCTACTAATTTGTATTGCAACAGGTTTCTCCATTCTACGCCATAGTTCTGATATAAGTCAATATCAATGCGTCGCATACCATTATTATCTGCTGTGTTCGGTGTTGAAGTAAATCCTACACTATTACGTTCTCCAAAAAGTGCATACGCCGTAATGTTGGATTTGAAGTTTTCAGTGAAGTCGTAATCCACCGTTAATGCCGGCATATTCCATTTGATGTTGAACCAATTTCGTGCACGTACCGATTGACGCGGATCTTCAGCAAATTGAGCATCTGTTAAGCCGCCCGGTTGTTGCAATACATAGTTCAAGCCCGAAAATTGAATGCCGATTTTTAATTTATCGGTGGCTTTTAATTCAGCTGCAACATAGCCCATGTGATTAAAATATTCCGAGTTTGGTCTCCAACCATCTGCACGTCGGAAATTGTAAAATCCGTAGTAATTAACTTTTCCTGTTTGACCGCCAACACTGGTGAAGCTGTTCACTAAACCAAAGCTGCCTCCTGTTAAAGCTGCTTCCGCACTGAATTTTTTGTCCTCAACACCACGCTTCATTTTATAATTTACCATGCCTCCAAATTGAGAACCGTACTGCAATGATGCTGCACCGCGAACAACTTCAACGCGCTCTACACCATCCAAAGTCGGACTGTAGTATGCTTCCGGATAACCGAAAGGATCAGCAGCGATGTCATGTCCGTTTTGACGCGTATTAAATTCCCAGGAACGGTTTGGACTTAAACCTCGTGCGGAGATACTAACACCTGTACCGGTGCCATCATTTTCCCAAATGGTAACACCCGGAACTCGCGCAAATACTTGACGCGTATTGTTTAGAGCCGTGTTAGCATCCAGTTGTCCAATAACAACTGCATCCGTTTTTTTTCCGGCATTGATGATCGTTCCATCGATATCCGGCAATTTCCGTGAAGGACGGTTGGAATAGTAATCGGAAATTACGACACCATCTTTTGTGATGTCGGCAGTACGGCTCAAAGATTTAACACCGGCATTAACTACCTCACTAACTTTAGTGATAGTAATAACTACCGAGTCCTTTAAATAGCCGATCATTTTGAAATACACGGTGTGAGTGCCGGGCTCAATATCGTCGAAACGATAGTTCCCTTCAGCGTCAGTATAGCTTCCGGTTTTTCCTATATAAGCAACGGCCCCGAACAACGGCTCGCCCGAAGTCGCATCTTTCACCACACCTTTAATGGTGGCTCCGAATACCGGTAATTGGGTAAATGCACTTATTGTGAGAACAACTAAAAACTGTTTCATAAATAACGTAGAATTTGGTTGCAAAGATGTCAACCTGCTCTACGTGCCACAATACCTAATGATTGGTATTAGCATACCTAATTCTAGGTATTTATCAATGAAACTAGCTTAGTGAAGCTACTAATGCACTCGCTTTAGAAAGCGCATTCGTTATGCCCGCAGGATTATTTCCTCCTGAAGTTGCAAAAAACGGCTGACCGCCGCCACCGCCTTGAATCTCTTTTGCCAGATCACGAATGATCGCTCCGGCATTAAGCTTTTTGGCAGCAACCAGTTCATCAGAAATTATCAATGTCAATGAAGCTTTGCCTCCGATTTCTGCTCCCAACACCATCACCAGATTCTCGACTTGCTGACGCATTTCGAATGCCAGATCTTTTATCGCATCTGCAGAATTCAAATCTATTTTCTCTCCGATGAAATTAATGCCGTTCACCGATTGAATTTTCTGCATCAAGTCACCTTTGATAACACGTGCCTTCTCGCGCATCAACTTTTCCAATTCCTTCTCTAATGCAGAACGTTCTTCTTGTAGGGCTTGAATACTCTTTAAAACATCTTTCGGATTCTTCAACAACTCTTTAATCTCTTTTACTAATCGTAATTGATCCTGGAAAAACGCTTCTGCCTTGATCGCGGAAATAGCTTCAATTCTTCGAATGCCTGCCGCTACCGCACCTTCACTGACAATTTTGAATAATCCGATTTGTCCCGTAGAATTGACGTGTGTACCACCGCACAGTTCAATAGAGTAATTGTCATCAAAAGTTACTACACGAACAACATCTCCGTATTTTTCTCCAAACAGCGCCATCGCACCACGTTTGCGGGCATCTTCTAAAGCCATTTCACGAATGTCGGCAGGAATATTCTCACGAATTTTTTCATTCACGATTTGTTCTATTTGCGCTAACTCTTCATCCGTAACTTTTGAAAAATGTGAAAAGTCGAAACGCAAATACTCTTCGTTGACTAATGATCCTTTTTGTTCAACGTGTGTACCCAACACCTGTCGCAACGCCGCATGAAGCAAGTGTGTTGCACTGTGATTGTTGGCTGTTTGTTTACGTTTTGATGCATCAACCAAAGCAGTGAATACACGATCCGGTTGTTCGGGTAAACGTTCTGCAAAATGTACGATAACGCCATTCTCTTTTTTCGTATCCGTAATACGAATGCGTTCGTTAGCCGTTTCCAGATAGCCGGTATCGCCAACTTGTCCGCCGCTTTCCGCATAAAACGGAGTAACATCCAAAACAATTTGGTAAAACTCTTTTCCTTTTTGTTTCACGCGACGATATCGAACAATCTTCGATTCGCTTTGTAATTCACTATAACCAACAAAATGAGTTGACGCATCTTTGACCAATTCAATCCAGTCGTCGGTATCAATGGCTGTTGCTGCACGCGCTCGTTCTTTTTGCTTTTGCAACTCAGCATTAAAACCATCCATATCAACTGTCCATCCAATTTCACGAGCCATCAGTTGGGTTAAGTCAATCGGAAAACCAAATGTGTCGCTGAGTTCGAAGGCGAAAGAGCCATCAATTATTTTTTTAGTTTTCGCTTCACGCGAGTTATCACGAAGCTTCAAATTAGCTTCAGTTGCAAGACGAGCTGCTTCGCCTGTTAAGCTGTCGTCTGCTGAATAAATCGGCCCATCACCAGCAGAGCAATAAATATCAAATCTTGTTACGCCTGCAGCCAATGTTCTTAGGAATGCACGCTCTTCTTCTTCGATTGCAGTAGCAACTAAAGTTTTCTGATGGATTAGCTCAGGGAAGAAGTCTCCCATTTCTCCCGCCAACGTATCTACCAATCTGCACAACAAAGGTTCTTTCGTATCGAGGAACGAATAATAATAACGCACCGCACGACGTAAAATTCGGCGTATCACATAACCTGCTCCTGTATTGGAAGGCAACTGTCCGTCTGCAATTGCAAATGAAATTGCACGAATATGATCCGACAATACCCGAATAGCAATATCTGTTTTTTCATCGCTACCGTATGCAACGCCGGTCAGTGAAGAAATTTTTTGAATAATGGGTTGAAAAACATCCGTATCGTAATTCGATTGTTTGCCTTGCAACACGCGCACCAAACGCTCGAAGCCCATGCCTGTGTCTACATGTTGCGCCGGAAGTTTTTCCAAAGAACCGTCAGCCTTGCGGTTGAATTCCATGAATACATTATTCCAGATTTCAATCACCTGGGGATGATCCGAATTCACCCATTTTGCGCCATCACTTTGCGCACGTTCTTCATCGCTTCTGGAATCGAAATGAATTTCTGAACAAGGTCCGCAAGGTCCCTGATCGCCCATTTCCCAGAAATTATCTTTTTTATTGCCGCGCAAAATGTGCGACTCGGGTAAAAATTGTTTCCACAAATCGTACGCTTCCTGATCGAACGGCAAATTGTCATCAGCACTTCCTTCAAACACGGTGGCGTACAAACGATCTTTCGGAAGTTTATATACTTCAGTTAACAGCTCCCAGCTCCATGCAATAGCTTCTTTTTTGAAATAATCGCCGAAGCTCCAGTTGCCCAACATCTCGAACATGGTGTGGTGATATGTATCAACGCCCACTTCTTCCAAATCGTTATGTTTTCCGGAAACACGCAAACATTTTTGTGTGTCTGCAACGCGCGGCCATTTGATCGGCGCATTACCCAAAAACCAATCCTTAAAAGGCGCCATGCCGGAATTGGTAAACATTAAGGTAGGATCATTTTTTACCACCATCGGAGCCGATGGAACAATTTCATGTCCTTTGGATTTGAAGAAATCTAAAAAGGTGCGACGTATTTCTTTTGCGTTCATAATATCAGCAGGTGCAAGGCACTCGAATTTTGGATTGCAAAGTTAGCCTATTTTGGTAACTTTGAGAGGCTTCGGAATAGGGGAAGTCGGTGAGTTATGTCAAAAATCCGATACCGTTACAATACCAAAACACTTTCGTACGAGAAGGCCGAAACTCCTTTCCGTGTGCGTTTGTTTCGGGTGATTTCCTTTCTGGGAACGGCTTCCGTTATTGGTGTGATTTCGGTAATTATTGCTTTTCGGTATTTCGATTCGCCCAAGGAAAAGCAAATGCGTCGGGAATTGGACAA
>CALJIF010000051.1 GCA_937974275.1 uncultured Flavobacteriales bacterium | reverse complement strand
AAGACAGAAGTTTTTTACTTTCTGAGCTGCCGGAGGGAACGGAATAAAGATCAATGGATTTTTAAAGAACCCGTCAGTTGCGGACGCTTTCGCCACTCCTTTGTTGGTTCCCTGATTTAAAGCTTCTTTTAACCCCTGAACAATTTCTGCAGCGGTTAATGCTCCACCTCCGGCTCCGGACATAGCGCCGGCCTGAGATAATGCTTTATTTAATTCGGTACATGCGGTAAACAAAACAATTCCGCTTACTGCCAATGCGAGGATCTTTTTCATGTTGACTTCTTTTGTGTTGTTAAACAAATCTACAAATTGCGAGCCAAATTATACGGAAGTGCAGATTATTTGACTTGCCATTACCTTTGTGAACTATGAAGGCAGAAATTATTACCATCGGAGACGAGTTGTTGATCGGTCAGGTTATTGATACCAATTCCGCATTCATTGGCGCCGAATTGACATTCAACGGCATTCGGGTGGTGCAACGAACTGCCGTAAGTGACACCAAGGAAGGGATTGTAGAGGCGTTGGATGCAGCAAGAAAACGCGCAGAAATTGTAATTATTACCGGCGGACTTGGACCCACAAAAGATGACATAACCAAAGTTACGTTGGCGGATTATTTTAAGACCGAATTAATCATGAATGCCGAGGTGTTAGCCGATGTGGAGTTGTTTTTTTCCAAGTTCGGTAAAACGGTTTCGGATGTTAATCAAAAGCAGGCGTTAGTTCCTGCATCATGTAAAGTGCTGCGCAATTTTAACGGAACAGCTCCGGGAATGTGGTTCGATGTTGAAGGAGTAGTCGTTGTTTCGTTACCCGGTGTTCCTTACGAAATGAAAAGTTTATTCAGTGAGCAGGTATTACCGCTGCTTCGTAAACGATTTGAAATGCCCGTTGTGCTGCAGCGCACCATCATGACTCAGGGAATTGGCGAGTCGGTACTGGCAGAGCGCATTGAACCATGGGAAGATGAAATTACAGCTGCAGGAATGAAACTCGCGTATTTGCCCGCTCCGGGAATTGTCCGTTTGCGAGTAATGATTGACGGATCCGACCATGAGAAATGCAGTAAGATGTTGGATGATGCAGTGCAAAAGGTGTTGCCGTTAATAGAAAAATGGACGTTTGCTACCAAGGATATTTCATTGCCTGTGGCGTTGGGTGAACGTTTAAAAGCATCCGGTAAAACGTTGTGCACCGCAGAAAGTTGTACCGGCGGATACATAGCGCATTTAATTACCGGTGTGCCCGGAAGTTCCGCTTATTACTTGGGAAGCACTTTAACCTATGCGAACAAGGCAAAAACAGACTTGCTGCAAATTCCGCAGGATTTAATTCAAAATAACGGCGCAGTCAGCGAAGAAGTGGTAACGGCGATGGCACAACAGGCGCGAAAAATTATTGGTGCCGATTATGCATTGGCAACTTCCGGTATTGCAGGTCCTGACGGTGGAACTGCGGAAAAACCTGTGGGCACTGTGTGGATTGCGCTCGCAGGCCCGGATGGAACTGTGGCTCAAAAGTTTTTGTTCGGAGATAACAGAGAACGAAACATTACACGTGCTGCACTTACGGCATTAATGATGCTGTATAAACAGTTAGCGTAATTACTTCTTTTTCTTCTTCGGCTCTTTGTAAATCACAAGGACTTGTCCCACGCGAATCATGTCGCTTCGCAGATTGTTCCACTTTTTTATTTGCGCCACCGTAACGCCGTATTTACGCGCAATTCCGCCTAACGTTTGTCCTTTCGCAACCGTGTGTTTTACCTTTACTTTGCCTCCGGTTCCCATGGCAATTTGCTTCAGGGAATCATTGGGCATTAATTTTTTCTGCGCTTCACGAATAGAATCGTAATTGCATGTGAATGAATTTTGAGGAGGCTGCGCATCGTATAATGCAATGGTTTTAAGTACGGCATCCGTGAATAAATCACCTTTTAAGCGATAACCTTTTATCGTTAAATGAATGCCATCGGGTTGCGCATAACCCTTGCTGATCCAATGCAACATGGTTGTTCTACCTCCGGAAATCCAGTACCAGTCAAACACACCGCAATCTTGTTCTTCGGCAATACGATGAATAAGATCAGAAAACTTTTCTCCGCTGGTCACCAATTCGTGTTTCCAATACATATCCTGCGCTGAGGTGAGAATAATACTGGCTTGTGGCGCGGCGGTACGAACCGTTCGGATTACTTGAACAATTTGTGAATCGAGTTCTGTTTTAATACTGTCATCATAGATGTAATCATTCGTACCAAAATCGATAATCACAACATCAGGTTGTAACGTTGGTAATTGTATCGTAAACAGCTTCTCGTACAACACCGATTTGTACATGGCTCCGCCAACACCGCAATTGTGCACCACCGCACCTTCCGGCTTCGAACTCATTAAGGTCATGCCGTATTGCTCGAGTTCGGATTCACCGGCCTTTGACTTGATCGTTCGCACCTTCAATGTTTGTGCAGGATTGACAAGCGGTATTTCATAATAACACAAGGAATCTCCGGGAACAGAATCAATCACTACGATTTGCTTATTGCCATTACCAAAGTCAATTTCCACATCAAAACTCTTCGCACTTTTTTTGCAATAAAAACGCAAGCGATCGTAATGTGCAGGAACCGGATCATTGAACTGAAGAGTAAATGATGCATTAGCCTGATTCGTGTAAGAACTCATTCCGATTACACCCAGCGGATGTTTAGGCGGAAGTCTCAAACTTTTTCCCCATTCCCATTCTCCGGTGTGTGTGGTTTTGTATTCGATGGATGAATAGGTTTTGGCAGTAGAATAGGGGAAGATCAATCCGCGTCCGGCATCGCCATGTATTTTATGTAAATGCTTACGCACTTGTCCGGGAAAAATATCATTCTGCAAATGCGAGTCACCCAAATGAACCAACGATAGTTGTTTTTCTTTCGAACGATTCCAGTTGTTGTAAAAGTTGGTTAATGCAGAACGGGAATAGAATTGAATGTAATTGAATTGTGTGTTAATTACCGGAGTCATGGACGTGTCTATCCGCAATACAAACGGCTCGTTGGTACCAACTTTAGCCGGTGGTTCGGACGATTCCATACACGACAACAGAAAGCCTGTTGTAAGCATGATTGCCACGCCTACTCCAATTCCGATAAATGTTTGTCCCAACTTTTCTCTCATAACACTTCCTGTGAATTTAACCTTTTTTTTCCGGTATTCCCGAAGAATCCTTGCGAGCCGGCGCCATTGCTGAATCGCGAACCTGACGTTTTTTACTATCCGAATCGTTCGACTTTCGTGGACCTGTTCCTTTCATCACTTTCGTCATCATGTTAATGTGCCATGATGTATTTGCAGAAAATACACCATTGATGAAAATTAAATCGGTGACGCCTTCTGTTGCAATAAGTTCTAACAAACTGCCTTCGTAATAGCGATAATCAATCACAAATACTTTATCAAAATGTGACGGTAAATACGTGGCGAAAGGATTACCATACGAGTTCTTCACCAGTATTGCATTGCGACCTGTTTTGGGTTCAGCAGCATCACGTTCAATTTTCATCAAAGGCCAGTCGCCGCCTAAAAAAACGCCGTAGTTACCATAACTGCCTTTGGTTTCATAATAAATTGTTCCGCGCATTCCTTTTTTGCTGCCTTTAGGAAAAACGGTAGCCGTGTACTTGCCCGGAATTTTAAAATATTCCACGGTGTCCGCACGTTCTTTTAAACGTGA
>CALJIF010000050.1 GCA_937974275.1 uncultured Flavobacteriales bacterium | reverse complement strand
GGTATGTACGCACCATCGATTCTCTGAACACCTTGAATGGCGTATTGGTTGCGGAAAAAAATCAAGTGTTGAATAAACTGGATGAAGAGAAAGCGAATCGTCAGAAAGTAGAAGGAGAAAAACAACAACTGCAAGGTCGCATTGAAAAAGCAATGATTCTTTCTACCGGCAACATCTGGGCAGTAGGAATTAAATCGGCACGAGGCGGAAAAAAAGATTCCGAACAAAAGAAAGCATCAAAAGTAGATCGTATTCGCGTGACGTTCGAACTTACCGATAATGACCTGGCAAAAGCGGGTCCAAAAGATATTTTCATTCGTGTAATTACTCCTGACGGCAAAGAACTAACCAAGTCTCAGGATCAGGATCACATGTTTGAGTTCAATGGCAACTCAGGATTTTACGCAGCTAAGAAAACCATTGATTATCAAAATCAACCTATGAATGTGGTGATGTATTGCGATAAAGCGAAACAAGATGATGTGTTTCTGCCGGGCAAATACATTATCGAAATTAACTGCGATAAAACCACCATCGGCTCTTCAACTTTGGTGTTGGAATAAATTTTAGAACACCGCTCTAACCTGCGCAGTTCCTACATGAATAGCTTTATTGTCGGGCGTTTTCCTACCGTCGTAACCGATGGTCAGTTGCAAAGTTGTTGTTAATGCACGCTGCCAATTCAACTTCCACGTGTAATTACTTCCCGGCTTTAATCCTTCCAGCATTTCATAACCTACTGCAGATGAAACAGTGCCGTCGTAGGTAATGGAGAAGTAATTGAATTCAGCGGTCATTGTTCCTTTTTGCAAACGACTCGACTTCAACTCCGCACCTACTTTCTGAACTCGTGCACGATCGCCGCCTAAATCTTCACTGTTGTATTTATCACTGTAACGGTAGTTAACCGCTAATCGAAACGTAGTGCTCGGTTGCCAGGAAATGCGTGGTGCAGTTTCAACGTACGAAATGCGATAATTGCGTGTAGCAAAAAACTGCGAGTTGTTGATTTTAATGCCATCACGATATTCATTGGTGAACGACCAACTGCGTGTTAAGTTCCAGCGAATCCGAATCTCATGAAAACTGTGCGAACGCGCCTCCAGGCCATTCGTCAATAAACTCTTTCCACTTAGTTCCTGCCAGGTATATTCCACACCGAATTTTGTACTGAGCTGATTAAAGAAAATCGTATTTCGCATGGTGGTGTTCAGTGCTACAAGTGATGTATCAATGACGTTTTCAGTTACGGGCAAAAACGCTTCCGACCACAAAGAAGAAGTCGTTTTCCTGTCTGTACGATATACAAACTGATTGGAGAAGCGCGCCACAACTCCACGAATACCCTTCTTATTCGCCCACACCGTTCCCGGCTTAATAAAAATCGATTGTGTAAACTGAGAACTGTACACACGAATGTAATCTGTCGTGGGAGTAAATACACGGATGTAATTGGCCTGATCGGTATACAGTGCAATCTCAAATTCGTTCAATTCCTTCACACCGTTGCCATTGTAATCTGTCCACGTGTACACACCCTGACCGGTTGGCACTTCAATGTAGGAAAACTCGCGTCGCAATTCCTGCCCTGAACCGGCTTCATAAAAAGTATTCCATTGTATAACGTTTTTCAACGCGCGTGCGCTGTATTCCAATCGACCCACAACAGTGCGATCCGGTTTTAACAAAATCAATGTTGTATCAACAATTTCCAATACGCGATACGTAGTTGTTACACGTAATGTTTGCTTCGCATTAGGCTTATACAAAAAACTGGCACCGATGCTTTCGCCATACGTAGCGCGTTCCAAACGGTTGGAGCGTGGTGAATTGTCAATACGTTGTTTGTAAAATGCACGTAACGATTTCTTTGATGAATCGCCGAGCTGAACAAATCCTTCCCACTCCAAATAACTAAAACTGGTTGCTGCCAAACTCGAATTAGCCAAGGTGCGTTTGCTGTCTTCATATTCCTGCCAGCCCCCAATAGTAAGCCACTTCGTGAGTGCTTGCGACGCATCAATACGATTTCTGAAAAACGAAGAACTTCCTGTCGCGCCGGATGTATTCAGCTGACTTGCTCTTGCCTGAATTGCCGTGCCGCGATGACGAAACGCTCCCTGCACGGCATGTTTGTTTCCCGTGTACACTGAACCGCCCAAAAAAGTTCCGTACTGATAACTGAAACCTCCGCGATTCAAACGTTGTATTCCTGCCGACGCACTAACGATATGCTGATCTGTTAACACTGCAGATGTTGTTGTGCCCCAACCTAAATTCCAATCGCGTTCAAATTCAACAGCACGATAACGTTCGATCGGAGTGAAGTTCGCACTGATGTATTCATACATTACATCGGTTACAAAAAACAACGAGTCTTTAATTTTTCGTTTGTCCTTGTAAGCCACGAATGCTCCATATCCGTCATCATCACTGCTATCGTACGGAGAGAAGGTGTTTTTATCGTAACCGCTCACTGCTCCTTCTGCTCGCAAACTTCCGGTCTTTCCAACTTTAGCATCACCACTTACAACAACCATTTGTCGCTTCTTGGGCGTGATAAGCAATACAACAGGTTCGTGATCGCCTTGCGGAATTCCATTAATAGGTGCGCGCCATTGAAATACTTTTCCATTAGCAGACGACGCCACTTGCACATAATTACCATTACCCGTGCCCACAAACGAAAACGAACAACGATAACGTGCACTATCCGAATTGGTAGAATACACATACACATCGCGATAAATAACCGCGCTTACTAATGTGTCTATTTTCTTATACAACACCACATCGCCGCTGAAAGCTACACTGTCCACACCGGAAACAACAGCACGATTTAATGTATCACCAATATCAAACATGGTGCGTTTATCGGAATCGGTAAGCGTTTGCTGCAAAGGCTGATTCTTGTTGTCTTGCTCGTTAAACGCGTTGATGCGAATGGCGTGTTTAGTAGTAGCGTATTCTACTCCGGTTTGTATCAACACACGACCATAGTTTCTGTCCGTGTACTGAAACTCCACAACAATTCGCTTGTCTTTCGTCATCGGTTGTTTCGCCGTGAATGTAATCTCTGCCGTGTTGTAATCAATGATGTAATCGTTTTCTTGTCCGCGCACCAATAATTTTCCATCTACGAATACTTGTTCCGTTCCACCCAACACAATGATGAACAACTCATTCTCCGCGCCCCGCAGACGATACGGCCCTTGATTACCTTCCACACCGGGAATAATGTTTCGGGCGAATTTACCTTTCGATACAGCCGCCGCTGCTGTTACATTGAGTTTTGCGCGTAATGTAGTATCCGCTGTTTTTATGGGCTGCGAATATGTGGCAGAAAGTCCTTGCCCGCGTTTGTTGTAGTTCATGAAATAGCTGTTGGGGCGAACCGTGAAAAAATCTCCCGCAATTAACTTGGCCTGACGCGATGACAATTGAATATACACGCGATCAAATTCCTGTAATTGTTGTGTGGTACCATCGGGCTGAATAGGTAGATTATCATCTGTGGCAACCATCATCAAATCGAGATTATCGGTGAGTTTGCCGTTCAATTGCAAATTCAAACTGGAGTTGACGCTGATATCGCGGTTATTGCCGAAAGAAATTCCTCGCGACAAATTCCCGCTTTTGTTTAAACCGCCCATTGCGAAAGGATCTTCCTGCTTCACATCACGCGGATTGTATACAAAAGGATTAACACGGTTGCCGGGACGTGTCGTCATTCCTTCCATGTCTTTGTGGCTACGAACTTGTGTAAATGAAAACGGAAAAACGGCATAACGCACAGTTATTGAATCCGGCAATGGACGCATACGCAGAATAAGCATCGCACGAAAAACGTCCAGCGTATAACTCGATGATTCGGGAGTAATTGCGCCGCTCGTGAATGTGAATGTTCCTGCCTGAATACTCAACGAATCCAGAATAAGCGTATCGTTAGTAACCGCAATGGTTTTGGTACGCCACGACGCAGGAGTTTGCGCGCGCAGAGATAATCCCGCGAAAAACAGACACAGCCAGCAACACAGTACGATGAGCTTTTTCAAACTTTTAAAGGTACTAAACGCAATTCAGTCTGTCCGAGCGTTTCCGATTGCGTCCTGAATTCGACATCTTTGCAATACCCGCAATCATAAACAACGTCAAATGACCAAGAAAATTATATCCTACAATGTTAACGGCATCCGCGCAGCGCTCACTAAAGGTTGGCTGAACTGGTTGCAGCAAGAAAATCCAGACATCGTATGCTTGCAGGAAATCAAAGCGCATCCGGAACAGTTGGACCTGCATGTTTTTGCCGAAGCCGGATATCCGCACTGTTATTGGTTTCCGGCCGAAAAGAAAGGGTATAGCGGTGTTGCAATTTTATGCAAAGACCTTCCCGATCAAATTGTGGTGGGCTGTGAACATCCGGAATACGATTTTGAAGGTCGTGTGTTGCGTGCAGACTTTGGGGACATTTCCGTCATCAGCGCCTATTTTCCATCCGGCACAACGGGAGATGAACGTCAAGCATTTAAGTATCGTTTTCTGGATTATTTTGATGAATTTGTGGCAAAATTGAAGAAAAAGCGCCCGAATTTGATCATTTGCGGCGATTATAACATTTGTCACCAACCCATTGATATTCATAATCCGGTAAGCAATGCCAAGTCGAGCGGATTCCTTCCCGAAGAGCGCGCATGGATCGGACGTTTCATCGAATCCGGCTTTATCGATTCCTTCCGCCATTTTAACAAAGAACCGCATAACTACACCTGGTGGACTTTTCGGGCGAATGCTCGGGCAAAAAATTTGGGCTGGCGTATCGATTATCAGATGGTGAGCAAACCCTTGGAAAAACGCCTGAAAGGCGCAGGAATACTGCCTGAAATCGTGCATTCCGATCATTGCCCCATTTATTGCAACGTCGAATTTTAGGCGCTTCTGCTCAGTAAATCGCCACAAACCCTTTGCAAACTGATTTTTTCCTTATTTTAGGCGCATTATTGCCCTAAATAAACGCTAAGGAATTATGAGAAAATTGACCACAGGATTTGTTGTGCCTGTTATGGCAGCAGCAATTATGGTAGGTGTTGTTGGATGCGGAGGCGGAGAGCAAGGACCGGGATCAACCAAGGAAGCCAAAGGTGGCGTGAGCTACGGCGGTGTTTTCCGAATGAACGAGACCGAAGATTTTCGTACCCTCTACCCGTTAAATATCGTGGAAGTTGTGGGGCACCGCATCGGTTCTCAGGTGTACGAAGGTTTAACAAAATTCAATCAGAAAGATTTATCCATAATGCCCGGCCTGGCAACACGCTGGGATGAATTAGACAGTTCTACACGTTTTGTGTTTTACCTGCGTAAAGGCGTAAAATTCCATGATGATGCGTGTTTTGCTGATGGGAAAGGACGTGAAGTAACTGCTAAAGACATTAAGTTTTGTTTCGATAAGTTATGCGAAGCAACTCCAACAAACCAGCAGTTCAGCAATACGTTTAAAGATCGTGTAGTTGGTGCTAATGATTCGTACGACAAAAAAGCTAAAGGTGTTGCAGGTGTTGTAATTACCAGCGATTCAACTATCGAAATTAAGTTGACACACCCGATGCCAAGCTTCCCATCTATTCTGGCTACTCAGGGTTGCTGGATTTATCCGGAAGAAGCGTTGACGAAATACGGCGACGAAATGCGCATCCGCTGCGTTGGAACAGGTCCGTTTAAAGTGAAAAGCATCAAAGAAGGCGAATCGGTTATTCTTGATCGCAACCCGAACTACTGGATGTTCGATCAATTCGGAAATCAATTGCCTTACTTGGACATCGTTCAGTTCAAGTTCATCAAAGACAAGCGTTCTGAAATTATCGCCTTCCGTAACCAGGAATTGGATATGGTATTCCGTTTGCCTGTTGAAATGGCTAAAGATATCATGGGCGAATTGGATCAGGCGAAGCAGAACGGAGCGAACTTCGTATTGCAGTCCGCTCCTGCGATGAGTTTGACATACTACGGTTTCCAACACAAATTGGCGCCGTTTGATAACGCGAAAGTGCGTATGGCATTCAACTATGCAATCAATCGTCAGTACATCTGCGACAAAGTTTTAAATGGTGATGCAACTCCTGCTATTTACGGAATTGTTCCTCCAAGTATTCCGAATTATGATCACAAGAGCGTGGCAGGTTTCACTTACGATCCGGATCGTGCGAAGAAATTAATGGCTGAAGCAGGATTCCCGAATGGTAAAGGATTCCCTGAAGTTACCATGCAAATTAACAGCGGTGGCGGCGATCGTAATACCATGACTGCTGAATACATCAAGAAGCAGCTGGAAGAAGTATTAGGCATCGTCGTGAAAATTGACATCATTCCTTTCGCTCAACACTTGGAGGCGTTGGAAACAGGAAAAGCATTGTTCTGGAGAACCGGCTGGGTAGCAGATTATCCGGATCCGGAAACCTTCCTGACTACCTTGTACAGCCAGCACATTCCTGCTGAATTGAACACACGTTCATCCATGAACTCCGTTCGTTATTCCAGCACACAATTCGACTCTGCATTTGTTGCAGCAGTACGCGAAGCTGATCCTGCAAAACGCAACGCATTGTACTTACGTGCTGATCAAATTGCAATGAACGATGCGGCGATCATGCCGATTTATTACGAGCAAAATGATCGTCTGGTGCATCGTAACGTTCGCAACTTTGATATCAATGCCATGGAGTACCGCGATATGACTGCGGTGTGGATTGATAAAGGCGAAGGCAAAAAAGATTCTGCGAAATAAGTTGAATAACACTCAACAAAAAGCTCCGACCAACATCGGAGCTTTTTTTATGCCGTTTGTCGCATCAAAATACGTTTTGCCACAGGCAACAATGTTTCCTGAATCGGAATAGTGAGGTTCGTTTCTACCGCATACACAGCGGGATTAGGTAACTCCGGTGAACAACGAATCAATTCCATTTTGATGGCATTCCACGTATTAGAAATATTCAACTTCCAACGATTCACAAAAGTTGTATGCACCGCACGCCAACGATCATCGGCCTTTTCAAACAACTTCATCATATACCGATAAGCAGCAACGTGATTATCTCCGGAACGCAGCAACAAATAGCCTTCTCCTTTCATCAACGGCGTTACACCCACCTCTCTCCACTCCAAATGTTCTTCCACAAATTCGTACAACTGCTTGCCGTCCTCTGTTCCTTTGGCCAACATGGGAACTGCGTATTCCAATATCTCCGACAACTGCTCTATTCCCGCATGAGTTAGATGCGAATGATCACGAACTACCCGACCTGCTTTTAAATCCAGGCCTGTTATTGTCCCCTGAAGCTGTTCTTCCAACTGACGCTTTTCCTTTTGCAGTTGTAATGCATAACGATAATGTCCGATTATATCGGCCAATGCGGGATACAGACACACTTTCGAGAAATCATCCGATACACTTTGCAAATAATCGAGCAACACATACTTCTTGTATTCCGGGTCCAAAGTGTATTCCGTTATCCAGTCTTTGTTCAAATTTCGCATAACGAGGCATCATTTTTGTACTTCTTTACGCCGTATTCAGATTCAGGGTTTCGTTAAAAATCACCAAAACATCGTTGATAACTTCAACACGAACTAACCATGAATTGCTTGAAGCACAATATCTTTGAACAAACAAGAAGTAGTCCCATGACCAAAACATTAGTCGTTGCCACCTTAGTAATCGCATCAGTATTTGCTGCGTGTGTGCCTGCGAGAAAATACGAAGAAGAAAAAGCAAAGCGCGAAACCGCTGAAGCTGAATTGGCTAAAACAAAAGCAGCCAACGCCGATTACGAAACCAAAAATGCCGAACTCGATCGTCAGGTTACGGAAAACAAACGCCAGATTAAAGGATTGATCGAAGACACCACCGGTTGCGGTATGCGTTATCGTTTATTGACGTTTCAATACAATCAATTGAATTCTAATTATGAATTGTTATTGAAACAAAACAAAGAATTGCTGGCGCGTCAGTCGAACGAGAATACGCAGTTAGTAGGAAAGTTAAACATGACGCAAGAGCAGTTGATGGCGAAAGAAGATTCTTTGAAGCGCATGGACATCGACCTGAAAAAGCAAAAGCGTTCTTTGGATTCGTTGAAGTTAGAATTAAGCAAACGAGAAGCTCGTGTACAAGAACTGGAGCGTGCATTAGCACAGAAAGATTCTGCTTTGGTTGCGTTGAAGAAAAAAGTTACCGATGCATTAATCACTTTCCAGGGACAAGGATTGACGGTGACACAGAAAAACGGAAAGATCTACGTATCGATGGAAGACAAATTACTGTTCAACACGGGCAGCTATAAAGTAGCACCGCAAGGAGAAAAGGCGCTCAAAGAAATAGCCAAAGTCCTTGAGCAAAATCCGGACATAACCGTAATGGTGGAAGGACACACTGATGATCAACCGATGAAAGGTTCCGGAGAAGTAAAAGACAACTGGGATCTGAGTGTGATGCGTGCGACTTCAGTAACTAAAATTTTGCTGTCGGGCGGAAAGATAGATCCTGCGCGTGTTACAGCTGCAGGTCGTGCGGAATTTGCTCCTGTTGAAAATGCAAAAACAGAATCGGCTCGCGCTAAAAATCGTCGTACGGAAATTATTCTTACTCCGAAACTCGACGAAATTTTCAGCGTTTTAAATCAGAATTAATACTAAGCGCGCTTAGTAAATGAATCCGGTCATGGTGGTCGAGCGCGTCGAAGCCACTATGATCGGATTCCTTTTTAATACCACATTATGAAACGATCACACTTTGTAAAGCTGACCGCACTGGCTGCACTCGCAACGCCTGCTGCGCTTCCGGCCATTTCCTTGCAGCAAAACAACAGCACGCTTAAAATGCCCAAGCGACTGCAACCCGGAAATACAATTGCCATTACGGCTCCTGCAGGCGCTGTTTTTCATCCCGAAAAACTGGAAGCAGCAAAAGCCGCATTGCAAGGATTAGGACTGAATGTTAAAGTAGGCGAAAGCATCACCAGACGTACCGGATATTTGGCAGGAAGTGATGCCGAACGTGCACAAGAGTTAATGGGATTTCTTGCAGACCCGGAAGTGCACGGTATTCTTGCTGCGCGGGGCGGATGGGGCTGCGCTCGTTTACTCAATCACCTCGACTTTACTTCAATTCCAGAAACACCCAAAGTATTGTGCGGCTTCAGCGATCTCACATTTTTGCTCAACATGTTTTATTCCCAACTTGGGTGGACCACTTTTCATGGGCCTGTTGGTCTCAACACGTGGTCTCCGGCAACCATCAGCAGTTTCAAAGAATTGTTGATGGAAGCAAAAATGCCCGTGCATCAAAACTCGGATGCGGTTGTGTACACACACGGAACAGCAGAAGGTCGCTTGATTGGCGGCAATATTGCAGTATTAACAACGTTGATAGGCACAGCGTGGATGCCCAATTTGCAAGATGCGATTTTGTTTTTGGAAGAAACGGAAGAGGAACCGTACGCCATCGATCGTATGTTAACGCATCTGCAACAAGCTAATGTGTTGAATCAAGTGCAAGCCGTTGTGATTGGCACTTGTAATAAATGTACAGCAGAAAAACCGGAAGAATCGTTTACGTTGCATGAAGTATTACAACATCATTTCAATAATTTCCGTGTACCGGTAATCAGCGGCTTCAGTTTCGGACATACCATAGATAAAATTACTTTACCTGTTGGAGTACGTGCCAAAGTTGACACCAAGTTGAAAACGTTACAGTTATTGGAAAGTGCGGTACTTTAAATATTGCAATGCACACCGTTATTTTGATTGTTTGATATAAACCAACAAAAACAAAATACCCATAAACGCAACAATTCCGAGCCAGATGTAAAACATCACCGCATCGTTACGCTGCTCGCCTGTTACTTCAAATAACAACGCTTGTTCCGGAACTTCCAGTCCATAATTCGTTTGGAAATAATCGCGTTGCTGTTGATCAAGTCCTTCCCACCAAACATTGCGCACCACACCGGTAAACTCCGATTGATTCAAGACATTGCTATATTCCGTATCGCTCATCTCATCAAACTCCAACACCACGAGAGCCGGTTGTCCTTCCGCCCATGCTTCCGTAACTATTGGTAATAGCACTTTAACGGTGGTCGTCGTAGAACCTTTACGAGTGGTCGTCGTCGTTTCTTCAATTCCTGCATCAAGCAACGTTCCCGACAATTTTAAGTTTCGTGTGGATGTTTTACCATCCAGCAATTCCTGCACCGTCGCGGATTCAAATCCCATATCGAAATAGTGAATCATTCCCGGCACAAAAATGATACTGATAACTATCGTAATAATTGCAAAAGCCAAAATGGCACCCACCTTCCTCGGATTTGCAATTTTCATTTGCGCCAACGCCTCTTTCTCGGAAAGGTGTTGCAACGACTTCCCCGGCAAACGCTGCTGTAACGCGGTTAGTAATTGATCGAATCCTTCTTCTCCGTATCCGGAATACAATTGAATTTTTTTCACTTTGCCGCTTTCATCGGTGAAGGTCAGCATGAGGTTCCGGTATTGTTGATCGTCGAACACATAATAATGTTGCACATTACTCAACAACGCATTCTTCTTGATGATCGGGCCAATCTTACAGTTAATACTGTATTGATCTATCGTGACCACATTTTTTGCGGTCATGTATTTAAAAACAAATTCTTGTTGCATGAATCTACTTCCAGATTGAAATGATAATACTCATCATGACCACACTAATAACATGGTAGCCCGCATCAATTAAAAATAATTTGAATGATTTGCGGTGGTATAAAAAGTTCATCGCCATGGGGCCGATTGCCAGGCCAACGCCACACAGCAATCCTACTTTAATTCCGGACACGCACTTCGTCGATTGAAATACAAAAATGATCACCGCAAGTGCAACAGCCATCACCACACTGATGATAAATGTTGTTCCGAAAATGACAGGCATTTTCTTTTTATCATCTTCCGACACAACAATACCGTGACCTTCCGCCCACACTTTAGAAAACAGCAATGGCGAATACCAGATTGCTCCGATAAAGAAATACGTAAGTGCCGCAACTGCAATAGCAGCCCAATTGGCATGATCGAGAAATGCTTGTAACATGGTGCAGGTGTTTTGGTGAAAAGAAAAGTTACGATAACTTTTTAATTCTCACAAAGCACTTGCAGGAATGACACTACAACTTCACACACACATTCTTGGCTTCGGTGAAGAAGCGCAGTGCCTCGAAGCCGCCTTCACGACCCACACCTGAACCTTTTACACCTCCGAACGGCGTGCGAAGATCGCGCAGCAACCAACAGTTGATCCATACAATTCCGGCCTGTAACTGCTGCGCCACACGATGTGCACGTGTTAAGTTCTGAGTCCATACTGTAGATGCCAGGCCGTACATGGTGCTGTTGGCCATCATCAACACTTCTTCCTCAGTGTCAAATGGCATGATGGTAACAACGGGGCCAAAAATTTCTTCCTGATTAGTGCGGCAGTTAAACGGTAGTCCTTCAATGACCGTAGGAGCAATGTACCAACCATCTTTCAAATCGCCTTCCATTACTACACGCTGTCCGCCGGTTAATACAACTCCTCCTTCTTCACGCGCCAACTGCACATACGATAATACTTTTTCCATGTGTGCTTCCGAAACTACTGCGCCTAATTTTGTTGCATCGTGAGCAGGATCGCCGGGAACTAATTGTTTTACGCGCTCTACAAATGCATCACGAAACTTTTCATACAACGGTCGTTCTACGAATATGCGTGATCCGCATAAACATATTTGTCCCTGGTTGGCAAAGGATGACTGTACCGTTGTTTTCAGCATCGTATCAAAATCACAATCCGCGAAAATGATGTTCGGATTTTTTCCGCCCAACTCCAACGACAATTTCTTAAACATCGGCGCTGCTGTGGCTGCTAGTGCGGCACCTGTTTTTGTGCCTCCCGTAAACGAGATGGCTTTAATTTCGGGATGCTCGACGATAGCCTGTCCTGCTTTACCTCCAAGTCCATGCACAATGTTCAGCACCCCCGCAGGCATGCCGGCCTCTATGCAAGCCTTCGACAACAGATACGCCGTCATTGGTGTTACTTCGGAAGGCTTCGCGACAACACAATTTCCTGCAGCAAGTGCCGGTGCAATTTTCCAGGTAAATAAATACAACGGCAAATTCCACGGAGAGATGCACCCTACTACACCAATCGGTTGACGTAAAGTATAATTGATGGCACTATTTTCCATCGCATGCGACTCGGAAGCATAGTGCATAATGGCTGTTGCGAAAAATTCAAAGTTGCTTACGGCACGCGGGATATCCACAACACGCGCCAAAGAAACCGGCTTTCCGTTATCCTTGGACTCTGCTTGAGCAAACGCTTCCAGATCACGTTGTACGATTTCTGCAACACGCATCATAATTTTCATGCGCTTCTCTGCAGGTGTTACCGACCAACTTGGAAACGCCGCTTTCGCTGCATCAACCGCAATCTGAATATCGCTTGCATCCGAATCGGGAATTAATGAATAGACTTTACCCGTCGCCGGATGATAATTGTCGATATATGTATTTCCGGTTGGAGGAACCAGTTGTCCGTTGATGTAATTCTGAAGTTTTTCCATGATGATGTGAATGGAGGCAAATTTAATCATTAGCAAGGCTGAAAAAACGAGTCGTGTTGGAGTTCGTGACTACAGCGCTTATCGAGATAATGCCCGGCTCATTCAGCCTCGTGTATCACGTAAGTCACTACTCCCCACACCGCAAATCGTGCCTCAGCCTCTACGCGTATATCACGGAACTGTGGATTCTCAGGATGCAGCACCACTCCCTGCTCATCAGCCACATAACGCTTCACGGTAAACTCACCCTCAAGTATCGCCACTACAATATCTCCTGATGACGGCACTCGCGCACGATCCACGACTAATATGGAACCATCCCGAATTCCTGCATCGCGCATCGACTCTCCGCGCGCACGAATAAAAAAGGTATCTCTCGGATGTTGAACTAAAAATTTATTGAGATCTATTTCATCACGAGATGCATCGTGTTGCGGAGCCGGTATTCCTGCAGGAACATAAGCCTGATAGAAAGGATAAGACATCACCGGCACAACTGCCGAAGCACTGCCTAATAAAGAATACTGATTCATGTACCACTTCGTTTAAAGCCTCACTTCCGAATGTGGTCTGCAGAATAAAAGTACAGCGTTCCTGATGACGCCACTCATTAGAGTTGTTGAGCAGCGCGGATGACATTAACTATGAAGACGTTAGAAGTTATTAACTACGTCTACGGAGATAGATAAAGGCAATACCTATCAAAGCCAACACCACTAATGCGCCGGTGATGATGCGTTCCATACGACGCGACTGACGTTCCTCTTCTACTTGTACCAATCCTTGTCTCGATTCCCACTCACGCGCCTTCAACTCTTGCTCCCACAATTTGAACAAATCCGAAGTCGTTTGTGTCGTATGTTCATTTAGAAGTGAATCGCTAATCTGCTTAAATCGTTTGTGTGCAAAAAAAGCTTCTTTCCAATTGCCCTGCGCTTCATAATCTTCCGACAATGCCTGATAGCCCACTCGAATCCCTTCGGCATAACTTATACTTGCGGCTAGCTCCAATGCCTCCAGATGAAAAGCAATAGCTTGTGCGGATTCTCCCTTCAAACGAAAAATATTCCCCAGATTAATTGTAGCATCTGTGAGCAATGTTTTATCTCCGCTACTTTCGCCCAATTGATAAGCGCGGTTATAAATGACTTGCGCACTATCCAATTGTCCTTCATTTTGAAAAGCCACGCCCAGATTATTGAGCGCCTGTCCCAACAACGTCGGATCGCGGTCACCGATCTTAAGCTGAAACACCTTGTTACAATAACTTTTGCAGAGCACGTTGTTGTTCATCTGTAAACTCAACGCCGCCTGATTGTTGTACACCCGCGCCAGCCACAACGAATCGTTTTGTTCCAACAGCAATTGCTCTGCCTTTTCGTAAAACTGAGCAGCGCGTGAATATTGCAACAGATCACCGTACACATTACCGAGATTGATGTACGACTTCATCATGCCCACGCGGTCGTTGCGGTATTCCCTGATTTTTAATGCGGAAAGATGTTGTTCCGCGGCGCGTGTGTAATTGCCCTGGCGATAAAACAAGACACCAAGATGATTGTGATAATCGCTTTGTCCCTGAGGATAATCCACACGTTGTAAGAGTGCGTTCGATTCCCGCAACAGTTCCCATGAGCGAGCAGGATCAATAGCGCGATTGAGATATGCCAAGCGGTTTAATGCGTTGATGCGAGCGGTATCGGTTAATTCCAATCGTAATCGTTGTTCAAGCAATTCCTTTTCGGATTGCGCATAAAGATGCAACGACGTTAACAACAAGAAAAAACAAAGCAGCGAACGCATGCTGCAAAACTAAGATGCGGCACGGAAATAGTCGTTTGTAAATGGGTAATTACCACCGTAATCCAACCACACAAACATCATCCACCTGCTCTAAATCGCCTTGCCACAATGCAAGCTCCTTTTCAAGATACTCGCCCACTTCCGGCATAGCAGCTTCCTGTTTCAACAATAGCATTTGTTTCATGCGACTGTACTTTAACTTTTTCCCGTTTGGTCCGCCAAACTGATCGGCATATCCATCCGTGAAAAGGTATACCGATGCTGCTTTAGGAAGTGTTAACTGATGTGTGAAGATACCCGTTTCAGGACAATGATTGCGACAACGGTTCCAATAAACTGAGCGCGATCAGTTTTACGCGAAATTAGACCTGATACCAATCATGTACATCTGTAAGTTCCTGTTTTTCAGGCCACCACAACCTATTTATACCGCATCTAAATAAGCGTTTTGACAGTATTCTGACAATCAAAGTTACAGTTCATCGGATTTTTGTGGCACATGAATTCGCTGCATCTCATCAGCTTCAACCATCGTAGTGTGGATATCAACCACATCGGTCGTTTTCATTTAGAAGACGAGCGTCGTGATGCAGTATTGGCGCAAATTAAGGAAGAATGCGGAATTCAGGAACTGATGTACTTATCCACATGCAATCGCGTGGAGTTTACATTGGTGTATGAAGGTTATCCCGATGAAGTTTTTTTGAGTCGTTTTTTCGAAATCTTCTTCGCCGGTAATAATGATGACATCAATTTCGCTTTAGATAATCACTCGTTGTATCACGGCGATGCAGCGCTGCGTCATTTGTTTGAAGTAGCATCATCACTGGATTCATTAGTAGTTGGCGAACGCGAAATTATTACGCAGGTTCGCAATGCATTTGAACAATCTGCAGCAGCAGGACTTACAGGCGATACTATTCGCGTTGTGGTGAAAAAAACTATTGAAACCGCGAAAGCTGTGTATACCGAAACGGACATCGCACGCAATCCTGTTTCTGTCGTGTCATTGGCGTATCGCAAGTTGCGAGCGCTGAATGTGCCGTTGGATGCACGTTTCATCATTGTCGGTTCGGGCGTTACGAATACCGCGATGGCTCGTTACCTGCGTAAACACGGGTTCACCAACTTCGTTGTTTTCAATCGTACTGTTGCTAACGCCGCATCATTAGCGCAAGAAATTAATGCGCCGTATTTCGCATTAAGCGAATTGGCACAATACGATAAAGGATTTGATGTTATCGTAACATGTACAGGTGCAGAAGGAACAGTTATCACGAAAGAATTGTACCGCACATTAGTTGGTGATGACAAAAACCGTAAAGTGGTGATTGATCTGGCCATTCCAAATGACTTGGATCCTGAAATCATTAACGAATGGGACATTAACGTAATCGCGGTTAACAATCTGCAGGAAGTTGCCAAAGAGAATTTAAAAGAGCGCGAAAAATCACTGGAGGCGTGTCGTAATATTATTGAAAATAACATACTCGATTTTCGTCAACTCTTCCGTCAGCGTCAGGTTGAACTGGCGATGCAGGAAGTGCCGAAGAAGGTGAAAGAAATTCGTGAAACAGCCTACGGTGCGGTATTCGCAAAGGAGATTGAGCAGTTGGATCCGGCTTCGCGCGAGTTGTTAGATAAGGTTTTGAACTACGTAGAGAAAAAATACATTAGCGTTCCGATGAAAATGGCGCGTGAGATTTTGGTAGGTGACGCTCAGAAGAATTAACTAAACCTAATCTGTAAGGTTGTAAGGGCTTTCTCTTCGCACGGGATAGCCTTTATTTTTGCAGAATACTAAAGCAACAATACGTGCAACGAAAAATTACCATAGCAACACGAGGCAGCGAATTAGCGCTGTGGCAAGCGCACTTTGTACAAAGTGAATTGCAAAAAATCGGTGTTGCTTCCGAATTACTCGTACTAAAAACACAAGGCGATAAAATCCAGCATTTGAGTTTAGATAAACTCGAAGGCAAAGGTTTTTTTACGAAAGAAATTGAAGATGCACTCTTGAATAAACAAGCAGATCTGGCAGTGCATTCACACAAAGATCTTCCTACCGAATCGCCGGAAGGACTTGTTATTGCTGCTGTTTCGTATCGCGAAGACCCGCGTGAATTAATTCTTATTCGTAAAGAAAGCTACGACCGTAAACGCAAATTCGGCTACAAAGAAAACGCTCGTGTTGGAACTTCTTCCGCGCGACGCAAATCACAATTATTGGCATTTCGTCCGGACACACAACTGCTCGACCTACGCGGAAACGTCCCTACACGAATTCAGAAACTGCGTGATGGAAATTACGACGCGATCATGCTGGCCAGTGCAGGCGTAGAACGTTTAGGTATTGACCTTTCCGAATTTGAAGTTATTCAACCCGACGCAACAGAATTTGTTCCCGCGCCTGCACAAGGAGTATTAGCATTGCAAACACGCGACAACGATCACGAACTGATTGCTGCATTACAAGCGTTGCATCACGACGAAGTACAACAATGTATTGCCGTTGAACGCAAAATATTAAATCTGTTTCACGGTGGTTGTCATATGCCGTTAGGAGCATATTGCATAATGGAAGAAGACACCTTCAAAATTCGTGTTGCGATGGCAGAAACTGCAGAAAGTCCTTTGCGGGTGCTGTATGCAGAGACACAGCAAGGAGAAGCCGTCGCAGAAAAAATTGTGCAGCGACTTCAGGCTATTCAACCTGCTCGTGTGTTTTTATCGCGTGATGTTCGTGCACATGATCCGTTTAAAATGATTCTGGAACGCAATGGCTTCACGGTTCACGGTCGCTCCATGATTGAAACGCGCATAGTTCCTATTGCCAAAGTTCCTGATCACGATTGGTTGTTCTTCAGCAGCAAACACGCGGTGAAATATTTTGTGCAACAACACCACATCAAGCCGGGAACTAAAATTGCGGCCGTTGGTAAAGGCACATCGGAAGAATTGCGCAAACATAACCTGCGCGCGGACTTCATAGGTAGCGGTAACGACACACGACTCATCGCTAAACAATTTGGAGCTGTTGCAGGACGCAGCACAGTATTATTCCCGCAAGCAAAAGGCAGTGTCCGTACTGTGCAACAACAATTACCTACAGTACAAGTGATCAATCTGGTGGTGTATGAAACTATTGATCGCACGGCAGAACCTGTAGAAGCTGCAGATATTCTGGTGTTCACGAGTCCGTCCAACGTGGATGCGTATTGTGTACACAACAAAATCACCAAACAACATAAGGTGGTGGCCATGGGACATGCTACCGGAAAAACATTAAAGGAAAAAGGCGTTATCAGTTATGCGTTAACCGACTCGTTTGATGAGATCGGGTTAGTGCGTGCCGTGATGCGTTTAACAACAATATAATTGAGCCATGCACATTCGACCACGCAGAACCCGCACCAATCCTATCGTTCGTAACATGGTAGCGGAAACCCGTTTACATCGCGATATGTTTGTGTATCCGTATTTCGTAACCCACGGAAACGGTATTAAACATCCGATTAATGCCATGCCCGGTGTTTATCATTTTTCTATTGATGAATTAATTAAAGATGTAGCGCGCGGATTAGAGTTTGGCATTAACAAAGTATTGTTGTTTGGTGTAGGTGAAGAGAAAACAGTTGATGGCTCATCATCATGTAGTCACAACAGTATTGTACCACAGGCTGTAACAGCGCTCAAGAAAAATTTCGGCGACAACATTTTTGTCATCACGGATGTATGCGTATGCGCTTACACTACGCACGGACATTGCGGCATTTTGGAAAACGGTTATGTGGTGAATGACGCTTCGGTTGATGTATTGTGCAACATGGCATTATCACATGCCAAAGCCGGCGCTGATATGGTAGCTCCTTCCGATATGATGGACGGACGCATTGGTGCGATTCGTGAAACATTGGATGATCATGGTTTTGTGAATACCGGCATCATGTCGTACAGTGTTAAGTTTGCCAGTGCGTATTACGGTCCGTTTCGTGAAGCAGCAGATTCATCTCCTCAAAGCGGCGATCGTAAAGCCTATCAAATGGATTCGCGCAACACCCGCGAAAGTGTAAAAGAAGCACTGCTGGACGAAGAAGAAGGAGCAGATATATTAATGGTTAAACCGGCTTTAGCGTATTTAGATGTTATTGCCAAAGTGCGCGAAAGCAGTTTATTGCCATTAGCGTGTTACAATGTTTCGGGAGAGTATAGCATGGTGAAAGCCGCAGCCGCACAAGGTTTGATTGATGAACAGCGCATTGTCATGGAAAACATGATTGCCTTTGCCCGCGCCGGTTGTGATATTATTATCACGTATCACGCGAGAGATATTGTAGAAAAGGGGTGGTTGTAAATGCACCACCCTTTGTGATTCCATTGATCTTTTTGTTTTCTACTACAACGTAAAATTCACCGGAATTGTAACAGCCACCGTAACGGGTCTACCATTCATTTTACCCGGAACCCACTTCGGCATCGACTTCACAACACGTTCCGCTTCTTTTGAAAAATTAGGATGTCCGTTCACACCTTTCTTGGTTTGCACGTTTTTCACAGTACCATCACGCGTTACTTCAAGATAGACAAGCACCGTTCCCGTCACCTTAGCAGCTTTCTCTTCTTGAGGATAGATGATGTTTGCGGCAATGTATTTTTTCATAGCCTCTTCACCGCCCGGGAAATACGGCATTTCATGGGCAAAGGTTAAAGCCTCTTCTTCTACCTCCTGTAGAACATCACCACCGGGGCTATTAGGAGGCGGAGGGTTTCCTAAATCCACTACATCGCCAGCCTCGCCCAATACCAACTGGGGAGGAATTTCCATGTCGTCTGTGAAAACAAAAGGCTCCTCCTCCGACTCAGGTTTGGATATCGCATACTTAACGCCTAGGGAATCTCGTATTTGCTTGTAACGTGGGGCAGTTTTTTTCAGAGCAACACCTTTCTGAGTATAAAACCGAGCATTATCAGAAAACCGACTTTGCACCACTGTATCTGTACCAAGCACACCACCGGATGGATAATACCAGATGCACGGCCCATTATACCTGATTCCTATGATATGCAAGCTGCTTTCAATTTTACCGTTCGGGTAATAGGTAATTGTAGGACCGGCGTGAAACCCGGACTCCCTATGCTCAATTGAAATCAACCTTCCGGTAATTTTGTCATAGTTATACACCTTAGATGGTACAGCTCCATCAGGACTTGTTTTCCGTGTGAAGATTTCGCGACGAATTAATAAACCACTGTCAGAATATTGATGCGATGAATCAAGACCATCTCTAAAGTCTTTTCGAGGAAACTGAAGTAATGTAGACGAAGGCACATACCATTTTCGCTCAATGATTTTGCCTTGTTCATTTCGGGTAAGCCAAAGCCCAACGCGTAGACCTGCATTTTCAACGGTGCCGCTATCCCTTTTAGCTCCATTAGGCCAGAACGATTCATGCCGCAAGTGTTCACTATCTATTACGATGCGCCTAAATTCCAGTTCACCACCTCCCGACCATTTAGTTTCGCTCCGCCCTTCCTGACTTCGAATCACTTGATTGTTATACTTGGTAATGATGGGCTTAATAATTGAATCGTTCCTGTATGTTGTTTCCACAGTTTCTGCGCTCATTGGATTATAACTCACCCACACTCCCTGCTTCCGCCCATGAGTATACTCTCCATGCATGATGGGCTTTCTTTGTGACGTATAACTTTTGTATGGACCATGCAGCTCACCGGCATTGTAATGAACGACAAGATGCGTATCGCCTGTTGAATGAAATTGCACCCACATACCATGACGCTTCCCATTCACATAATTGCCGCTTACATACTTTTTCCCATCCCTGTTAAACTTAATCCACGAGCCATTTAGCCGGCCCAAATTATACGTACACGTAACAGCAACTTCTCCGGATTTATAATTCCCCTGCCACAGATTATGCCGACTCTGCTTTTTCACCTTGCCCGTCCAAACCAAACTAGAAGTATCACCCACGTCGATCATGATTTGCGAATCCACACTAACTGCTGTTGAACACAGCACTACAAATACTACACTTAATTGTTTT